>JAAZFR010000065.1 GCA_012971835.1 Erysipelotrichia bacterium | reverse complement strand
TTATCCGCAAACCAATAATGTTGCGATTGAGTCATTTAATCCTTACGCTATTCGTTGGTTGAGTAAAAACCACCCAGACAAATATCCATATGGACAACTCATCTCTCACAATTTAGAAAACATTGGCAAATTCGCAAATTGGATGTTTAAAACAACGAATATTCGTTTTCTATCTAAACCAACTTTCTTGGCCTATGATATAAACTTTCTTCCAAATAGAAAAGCAAGAAGGTTACGCCGAAGAGGATGGCCAATTATTTCTTGGACAATTGATAGCGATGAAAAACACGAACTAGCCGTAAAAGAATCCGACAATTATATCTTTGAATCAATTAGGCCTTAATATTGGCCTTTTTTGATACTTTATATCTATCCAATTTGTGCTAACATTTTAGATAGATATGCATGTAAATGCACAGGAGAGAATATGAAACTTAACGTTAAGCGAACTTTCTTAGTGGGCTTTGCCTTTTTGCTCATCAGTATGTTTTGGCAAGTTTATGATGGGACAATGTCTATTATCTTGGTTACTCACTTTGGCCTCAATCAATTTTGGTCAGGTGTTGTTCTTGCTTTAGATAACGTCTTGGCTTTAATCTTTCTGCCTTTATTTGGCGCATGGTCTGATAAGACAAGTACCAAGATGGGTAAACGCAAACCATATATTTTAATTGGCACGATTGTTGCGGCAGTCGTTTTTATCGCTCTTGGCTTCATCGATCGCTATCAGTTGGCATCGCTTCACGCTTTAAATATTAGTGACGTTATTCAACAAACTACTGGTGATAGTCTTTACTACTTCACCGTTAACGGTGTCGTTCAGCAATTTGAATATAACGGAGTAATGATGACTTATAGTGCCGTTCGTGAAATCGTTTCCAGCGGTCGAGCTGGTTTTATCTTTACAAATGTTACACAACCAAACTGGTATTATCTTGCTAGTTTTATTTCGATTTTATTCATCGTTTTATTAGCGATGTGTTCTTATCGGACTCCAGCCGTTTCCTTAATGCCTGATGTCACAATTAAACCTCATCGCTCAAAGGCCAACGCCATTATAAACGCCATGGGAACAATTGGTGGTGCTATTTCATTGGGCTTGATTGCTTTCATAGGTACTATGAAGCCAACTAATTATGCGACATTCTCCTATTTACCACTATTCTTAGTCACTTCGGCATTAATGCTCGTCATGCTCGTCATTTTTATGCTTCTTGTTAAAGAAGTCAAATGGACAGAAGAAATGCGTCGTGAATCAATTGAATTAGGAATCGAAACGGCCGAAACGGAAAGTGTCGAGAAAGGAACCAAGGGAGAAAAAATGACTCCCGAAGTTCGTAGAAGCTTCTTGTTTATATTGGCCTCAGTTATTTTATGGTTCTTCTCGTATAATGCCGCATCAAGCAAAATTACGCTCTATTCGACGGAAGTGCTTGGCATCGCTAATTATTCCTTTCCCCTAATGATCGGTTTCGTCTCGGCTCTCATCGCATATTATCCAGTCGGCATTGTCTCGACAAAACTAGGTCGCCGAAACACAATTATGGGTGGAATTGTCATCTTAATTATTGGTTTTTTACTCGGCTTTGTTGCCGGAATTGCTTTCTTCCCTGATTGGTTAATCTTTGCTGCCATGGTCTTTGTTGGTGTTGGTTGGGCATCAATTAACGTCAATTCTTATCCAATGGTCGTCGAGATGTCACATGGCCCGAATATTGGTGTTTACACAGGTTATTATTATTCAGCCAGTATGTTCGCGCAAATCCTGACACCAATTATTTCTGGTCTTATTATGGATGCTGTCGGTATGAGATGGTCGCTCTTCCCTTATTCAATTTTCTTTGCAATCGCCGCCTTTGTAACCATGATCTTTGTAAAACACGGGGAGCCAAAGAAAGTCGATATCGATAAGGTTACCGTTAAAACTGAATAGCGTTTAAAACCATCAATAGAAAACCCACGACTTATTCGTGGGTTTTTACATAATCCATATAATTATCATCGATGTCTAAATAGTCCGCCACCGGCGCTGAATCCGCCTTTACCTTTTAAAATTCCTGCTCCGCCGGAAACAATGATAAAAATAACAGATAAAGAACCGAAAATAATTCGGTCGTAGAGTGTGCCGTAAGGCGAGAAGAAGTAATCAAAAATATTCATCGACTCATTGGCGTTATATTGGCTTGGGCTTTCGTCTTCAAACCAATAATCATGAAAAGCGGAATCAAATTCATCCTGCGGAAAAACTTGCTCTGGCATGTCATAAACTTCATCATAAAGAGCATTTAAAAACTCATTCATCATCGAAGCCGATCCGATTTCGAGGTCGTAGTCATAAGGATTTGTCAGTTGTTCATCCGGTAAATAATGTAACAGCGTTTTACTGTAGATACTAAGTTGCTTAGACACAGTAA
>JAAZFR010000005.1 GCA_012971835.1 Erysipelotrichia bacterium | reverse complement strand
TATGCAAATATATGCATATTGAGTTAGCAATTTTAAAAGAAGGTTCCCCATCGTGTGGTGTTCATCAAATTCATAACGGGCGGTTCGACAAAAGAAAAATTCCCGGTCAAGGTGTGACCACCACTCTGCTTCGTCGTCATGGTATCGAGGTAATATGCGAAGAAGAAATTCCTGATTTATTAACAAGACTAACAACAAAAAAAGATGTCGCTGATTAGTGACATCTTTTTGTTTATTTACTTATTCGTATTTGGTGGCTTTTAAACTTGCTAGCGTTTCCTTATCAAGGGCTTTGACGACTTCAGTCAATAATTTGACTGCTTCGAGATAGTCATCATAGTTAATCAAGGACACATGGCTATGGAAATAGCGACAAGGTAACGAGATCGTCATCGTAATGACGCCATCGTATTGCTTGTGAATTTCACCTGAGTCAGTTCCGCCAGCAGTCAAAAGATCAAAGGTGTACTTAATGCCTTTTTCTTTGGCGATCTTTTCGACAAAATCGAATAAGCCGCGATGCGCGATAACCGAGCCATCCATAATTGAAAGGGCGACACCAGCTCCAAGTTTTGTTGGATGATTCGGTGCGCCTGGTAAATCGTATGACATCGTTACATCTAAAGCAAAAGCAACATCCGGTTTAACGTGATAGGCAGCGGTTCTCGCGCCTCTTAAACCGACTTCTTCTTGAACGGTGCCGGCCGCGACAACTGTCGCTTTATGATCGACTCCTTTGAGGTTATTTAAAACTTCAACAGCAACGGCTGCTCCAAGGCGATCATCCCAGGCTTTGCCTAATAATGTTTTACCATCATTCATGACGCGGAAAGGCGTATAAGGTGTAATCATATCGCCCACGCGAACGCCTAGTTTCTCAACTTCGGCTTTATCTTTAACCCCAAGATCAATATACATATCTTTAATTTCCATGACTTTTTTGCGCTGTTCAGCACTCATGCCGTGAGGGGGTTGGGCACCGACAACACCAAAAATCTTTTTACCATTCGAGGTTGTGATACGCACTGTTTGGGCTAGGACCACATGGCCCCACCATCCGCCAATTGGATGAAAGCGAATTAAACCTGAATCTTCGATACGATGGACTAAAAAACCCACTTCATCGATATGACCAGCTAACATAATAACTGGTTCGCCTTTTTTGCCTTCTTTATAAGCAAGGATTGAACCGAGATTATCATATTCAATCCGATCGGCGACATCTTTGACGTGTTCTTTAAATAATTTGGCGGCGTCTTTTTCACGTCCTGAAACGCCTTCGACCTCGCTCATCTGTTGTAAAAAACTTAATCTTTCTTCCTGAGTCATAAAAGTTACCTCCTAGTAATTTGTATTCTGACGATGGTAGTTAACGCCAAGTTTTGCTTTATAAGCAGCGACGACTTCTTCGACGGTAAAACCAAGGCTGGGAATCAGGTTTATAAATAATTGATAAGCATAAGTATAATGATTTAAATCATAGCTTTCAACAAGTTCGACCACCGCTTTATAAAGAGAATGAAAATGCCTTGTCAAAGACCAATCAACTTTTTGTACTTGATAACAGGTTTTGCTTGCTCCTAAAGGAATGCCAAGCGAAAGCAAAAAGTGCATTCCATCAGCATATTCATCAAGTAATATTTCGCGAGGTGACGGTCCTTTCTTTGACCAGTATTTAAAACATCTCGTTTCATTGGCGAGTTCGCCTATTTCGACAATCAGAGCCATAAGGCGATCATCTTGTGTCGAAGCATATGTCGTTTGGTGATTATCAGCGATTTTCTTATCTAATTCGCCTTGTAGTTGATATAACTCTTTTAATTCGATTTCGTCGTTCATATTTTTAATTTCCTTAAATGCCAAATATCTTTGACATATTCTTCGATGGTTCTATCGCTTGAGAAATAGCCTGAGTTAGCGATATTGACAATTTGCATACGAGCCCAAGCATGCTGATCAAGGTAGAGTTTTTCAATTCTTTCCTGCGCCTCCACGTAAGAAGCAAAATCTTTCAATAAAAAGTAGTTATCTCCGCGGTGCATGACTTCATCAAAAATTAGTTGATACTTCTCGCTTTTTCCAAAAGTCCACGGCCCATCAAACAATGAATCGAGAACTTTGCGAATTCGCTCATCGCTATTATAAATGTCCCACGGATTATAATCGCCTCGCTGGTAGTAACCATCGACTTCTTCGGCCTTAAGACCAAAGATAACGCAATTATCTAAGCCGACAAAGTCGGCAATTTCAACATTTGCCCCGTCAAGTGTCCCAAGAGTAATGGCTCCGTTCATCATAAATTTCATGTTTCCCGTGCCGCTCGCCTCTTTGCCCGCCGTCGAAATTTGTTCGCTGACATCGCTGGCAGGTATTATTTTTTCAGCCGAAGAAACACCATAGTTTTCGACAAAGACAATTTTGATAAACTTGCTAACATACGAATCGCGGTTAATAATGTCAGAAACAGCGATAATAAGTTCGATAATTTTTTTAGCATATTCGTAACTAGGTGCCGCCTTAGCGCCAAAAATAAAGGTTCGAGGATGGATGTGGAAATTTGAATCCTCCTTCAATCGCTGATATAAGTAAATGATATGAAAAACATTCATTAGTTGACGTTTATAAGCATGTAAACGCTTGATTTGAACATCAAAAATTGAATTCACATCAAGTTCGACATTTTGTTTTTTCTTCATATATTCAGCAAAAGCCACTTTTTTTCTATGTTTAATTTTTAAAAGTGCTTCTTGAACTTTCCGATCTTCTTTGTATAGTTCAAAAGCTTTGATTAGACTCATGTCTTTAATCCAGTCGGCACCGATTTTACTCGTAATTAGCTCAGCCAACTCCGGATTGGCGTACATTAACCAACGACGATGGGTTACGCCATTAGTTTTACTATTAAATTTATTAGGATAAAGTTGATAGAAATCGCGGAATGTATCGCGCTTGAGAATCTCAGTGTGAATCTTGGCAACACCATTGACCGAATAAGAAGCGTAGATAGCCAAGTTTGTCATGTGTATTTGTCCGTCTTTAATGATTTGCATCGCGTAGCGCTTGCCTAAATCGATATCTTTTTCGCTCATCTCAATATTAAAACGGCGATTTATTTCTTCAATAATCATAAAGCAACGCGGTAAGAGCCGCTGAACATATTGAATTGGCCACTTTTCAAGGGCTTCGGCCATGATGGTGTGATTTGTATAGGCGAAACATTTTTTAACTTGAGCCCAGGCCTCATCCCATTCATATTCATATTCATCGATGAGCAAACGCATCATCTCAGGAATCGCTAAAATTGGATGTGTATCGTTTAACTGAAAAACATGATAATCAGCAAAATTAGTAAGATTTCCAAACCTCCGAGCGTGACCACGCATCGCGCTTTGAAGTCCAGCACTAACTAAAAAGTATTGTTGCCTTAATCTCAAGATTCGACCTTGCTCGGTTGAATCATCGGGATATAACCCGTGGCATAGTTCTTTCAAAGTAATAAGATATTCTTCAAAATCCTGACTTTTCGGAAGGTTTTCTAAACTTGGTTCTGCTGACCAAAGCCTCAAGGTATTGGCGACGTTATTGTGGTAACCAACGATTGAAACGTCATAAGGCATAGCCTTTACTGAGACGGCATTCGCGGTGCGAATTCCAAATTGGCCGTTTTTCTTTAAGTATGTCTCGGCGTTGCCATAAAACTTCACTTCAACGGCATGTTTAGGTTTGCGAACTTCAAAAACGTAACCATTGGATAACCAATGATCGGGCATCTCGATTTGTTTGCTATTGCGGATGGCTTGACGAAAAAAGCCATACTCATAGCGAATGCAGTTGCCATGTCCGGCATAGTTAAGTGAGGCTAAAGAATCCATAAAACAGGCCGCCAATCGCCCGAGCCCACCATTGCCAAGACCAGCATCATTTTCTTGAGCCTCAAGTTCGCGAATATCGATGCCGAGTTCTTTAAGACCTTGCTCGGCAATTTCATAAATACCAAGATTCATCATATTGCTATGCATTAGGCGCCCAATTAAAAATTCCATCGAAAAGTAGATCAATTGCTTTTCTTTATTTTTTAAAATGTATTCGCGCGTTTTGCGCCAGTGATTGCCTGCGTAATCGCGAACTAATTCACCTAAAATGTCGTAGCGTTCGCTAATGTGCGAATCCTTGACATTTTTCCCGTATTTTTCTGAGAGTCGCTTAGCAAACTCCTCTTTAAACTCAGTTTTATTCTTAAACATATAACTCCTTCATTTTTATTTCGCTTTGCGAAGTTTAAAAATCATTGCGCCAAATGAAGCGATTTTGATTTTGATTTTGTGGGGGTAAGCTAGTGGACCAATAGGTGTTGATGCTACCGGCAATCCATTATACTGGTTTTGACCGCTATATACATCCTTATCGCTATTAAGTATTTCATCGTATATACCTTCTTCGGTAATTCCAAGTTCGTACTCTTCATAGAAGTTGGGTGTCATATTAAAGACGAAAACGAGGTGGGAGTCTTCATTAAACCTCTCGAAGGCATAGATTGACTGGTCGGCGTTATCAGCCATCAACCAGCGAAATGAACTGGGATTATATTCTTGAACTTTTAGGGCTTTTTCGTATTTATAAATAAGATTTAAATCGCGAATGAGTCGCGTGATTGAATCATGTTTGGGAAAGGCTTTTAAGTTCCAAGGCAAAGATTTGCTCTCATTCCATTCGTCAAATGACGCCAATTCATTACCCATAAAATTAAGTTTTTTGCCAGGATGAGCATATTGATATGTATAAAGATTGCGAAGAAGGGCGAATTTTTGTTCATAATCGCCCCATAGTTTATTAATGATTGTGCCTTTGCCATGGACGACTTCGTCGTGAGAAAGAGGCAAAAGGAAATTTTCACTAAAAAAATAAGCCATTGAAAAGGTTAATTTATGATGGTCATATTTTTTGTATATTGGATCTTTGGCATAATATTTTAACGTATCGTTCATCCAACCCAAGTCCCATTTATAATCAAAACCAAGTCCGCCATAATCGACTGGCTTAGTTACGCCTTGATAGTCGCTACTATCCTCGGCAATGGTCATCAAACTGGAATGCTCGCCATGAAGAAGGGTATTCATCCGTTTTAAAAATTCGATTCCGCCGCTATTTTCGCCTTGGTCTTTATTACCGTGCCAATAAATAATGTTGCTGACGGCATCGATACGAAGACCATCAAAATGAAAATAAGTCGCGAAATAATTCATCGCAGAGATTAAAAAGGAACGAACGGGATCTTTGCCTAAATCAAAAAGCATGCTTCCCCATTGCGAAAAACGTCTTTTTTTGCCGGCGTATTCATATAAAAATGACCCATCATAATCAGCTAAAGCGAATTCATCTTTAGCGAAATGAACTGGGGTGAAATCGAGAATAACGCCAATACCAGCTTGATGCATTCGATCAATAAAAGCCATTAATTGCTTGGGATTACCATAACGCGAATCAACTGAATAAAAGCCAGTCGCTTGATAGCCCCATGAGCCATCAAAGGGATATTGTGTAATCGGCATAATTTCGACATGGGTGTAACCGAGCTCTTTAATGTAGGGTATTAAATAATCAGCGATTTCTTCATAGCTCAAATTACGTTGATCAACTTTTCCTTTCCATGAGCCAAGATGAATTTCGTAAATGGACATCGCCTCATCAAAAGAGCGTGTACGATTCTTCATAAATGAAGAGTCATGCCATATGAAATTTTCAATGTCAAAAAGGCGCGAGCAAGTCGCAGGACGATACTCGCTATAGAAAGCAAAGGGATCAGCTTTGTCAACATATTGCCCCTTGGCATTTCGAAAATGAAATTTATAGGATTCGTACTCGTTTAATCTTGGCACGAATATTTCCCATACTCCGGAAGTATCCACTTTGGTCATCTTATGGGTAGTAATATCCCAATTATTAAAGGAACCAATCACGCTGACATCATCGGCTAGAGGCGCATATAATCGGAAGATAACACCCTTAATTTCTTCTCCATCAATTTTCAAAACAGTAAAATGAGCTCCGAAGTATTCGTAAGCTCGCGTAGTATTACCAACTAAGAAGTCGTGAAGTAATCCAAAAGCCATCGCATTTCCTTCTTTCAAAAACAATTATAATGGCGCGCGTAATGATTAACAAATATGTTTTGGTAAAATGCATTTGAATTAATAATGACGTATGATTATAATTGCGATGATAAACAAGAGGTTTAAGTCATGGAAAAAATATTAGTTGTAAACGCCGGTAGTTCAAGTCTTAAGTACAAATTGTACGAAATGCCCGAGGAGGAAGTTATCTGTTCTGGTATTGCTGAGAGAATCGGTCATGAAGACGCGATTTTTCGTCTTAAGTTTAATGGCGTTTCAATCCGAAACATTCTGCCAATTCACGATCACACCATCGCTGTTGAATTGCTCCTCGAAGCCCTAATCGCTCACAAAGTTATTAAAAGTCTTAATGATATAAAGGCCGTCGGTCACCGCGTTGTCCAAGGTGGCAAATACTTCTCAAAAAGCGTCTTTTTTGATGATGACACGATTGATAAAGTTGAATCCTTAATCGAATTAGCCCCCTTGCATAATGGCCCCCATCTTATCGGTGTTCGCGCCTTTAAAAAAGTGCTACCTGATATTCCAAATGTTGCTACATTTGATACCGCTTTTCATCGCAGCATGGATGAAGTTGATTCTATTTTTCCAATTCCCTACGATTTAACACAAAAATTTGATATTCGCCGCTATGGTGCTCATGGTACTTCTCACCAGTATTTGGACCAAGAAGGTCGCAAGTTTTTACCCGACATTGAACATCCAAGAATTATAACTTGCCACATTGGTTCTGGCGCCTCTATTTCGGCAATAAAAGACGGCAAATGCGTAGCTACTTCAATGGGCCTGACTCCGCTTGGTGGAATTATGATGGGAACACGCACTGGTGATATTGATCCTTCGGTCGTGTATTACTTATGCAAAAAACTTAATAAAAATATCGAGGAAGTATACGAGATTTTAAATAGAAAATCAGGTCTTCTCGGTGTGTCGGGAATATCCAACGATTCGCGTGATGTTTTAAATGCGATGGAAAGAGGTGACAAACGGGCGATTTTAGCCAATTGTCTCTTTAATCGGCGCATTGCTGACTACATTGGTCAGTACTTTGTTCGTCTCGGTGGTGTCGATTTAATTATTTTTTCAGCTGGCATCGGCGAAAACTCAGCCTACTTCCGTTCACAAATCATAAAAGAAATTAGTTCGGCGCTCGGCGTGAAAATCGATGAAAAAATTAATGAAACTTCAAGAGGTGTTAATATTTTACTCTCAACACCCGATAGCAAAGTAAAAGTTGCCCTCATCCCTACGGATGAAGAAGTGATGATTGCCCGCGATACTTATCAATTAATTAATTCATAGTTTTTTCATTTTATTACTATGTAATACCCATTTTATAAAAACGCTTTCATGACATATGACAGCCTAAGAAATCAATTTATTGTTGACAACTTTTGCGATGAAATCTACTATAATAGCAATTTTAATTTACAATGAAAGGAGAATTTGTAATGAAATTAAGACATTTACTACCAGTCACGTTACTTGCTGTTTTAGCTCTTGCGGCCTGTGATCCGGTCGACACTTCTAGTTCGGGCGACGCACCAAGTGATAGCGGGACACCATCTGAATCCGACCCATCATCCGGACCAGAGGAATCAGCTCTTAAAG
>JAAZFR010000064.1 GCA_012971835.1 Erysipelotrichia bacterium | reverse complement strand
TTGGGAAGTGAAAAATAAATTAAATTCGCTTCAAATCGTTTGAAAGGTTGATTAAATATGCTATATTTACTACATTCAATAGAGGAACTAAGCTTAACAGCGTGCCACTCCTCTGAAGCGATTAATCCCCGCCGTCGGCTGCGTTAAAGCCTAATTAAGTGCATTACTAACAATGAATAAGGATGGTACCGCGAGTTAATCGTTCCTTAGTGGACGATTTTTATTTGTTTAGAGGAAAAAAAGATGAAAAAACTAACAGGTAATGAAATTCGAAACATGTGGCTCGCCTTTTTTAAAGAGCGCGGACACAAAATTGAAAAAGGCGCATCGCTTATTCCCTATAAGGATCCGACTTTGCTTTGGATTAACTCAGGTGTCGCTGGACTAAAAAAATACTTTGATGGCAGTGAAATTCCACCATCAAGACGTATTACAAATGTGCAAAAATCAATTCGGACTAACGATATTGAAAATGTCGGATATACAGCCCGCCATCACACTTTTTTTGAAATGCTTGGCAATTTTTCTATCGGAGACTACTTCCGCGAGGAAATGCTTCCTTGGGCTTATGAAATCTTAACATCAGAAAAGTATTTTGATATGCCCAAAGACAAACTATATTTCACCTATTTACCAAGCGATTTAGCAACGCGTGCCTTATGGCTTAAGTGTGGTGTTAACGAGAATCATCTTATTCCTTTAGAAGATAATTTTTGGCAAATCGGCGAAGGACCTTGTGGACCAAATACAGAAGTCTTTTTTGATCGTGGGGGAAAATATGACCCCGAAAAAAGAGGCATCGAACTATTAGAGCAAAATATCGAAAATGATCGCTACATCGAAATATGGGGCATTGTTTTCTCCCAATTTAATGCTGTTGATGGTGTCAAACGTGAAGACTACAAAGAACTGCCAAGTAAAAATATTGATACGGGCGCGGGTTTAGAACGAATCGCTTGTGTCTTACAAGAAACACCCACTAATTTTGAGACGGACTTATTTTATCCTTTGATTTTAGCGACTAAAGATATTGCTAGCGAATCATACAATGAAGAATTTTATACAGCTTATCGCGTTATCGCCGATCATATTCGCACAGTCGTCTTTGCCTTAGCCGATGGCGAACCTTTTTCTAACGAGGGCCGGGGCTATGTTCTTCGTCGCGTCTTAAGACGTGCGATGAGATTTGGCCGTAAAATCGGTATTGAAAATCCCTTTTTATATACCCTCGTTCCAACAGTCGTCAAGATGATGAAGGATTTTTATCCGTATTTATCAGGTAAGCAAGATTATGTTTCGAAAAGTATTAAAGCCGAAGAAGAAAAATTTCTTAAGACACTTAAGACCGGCGAAGCTATTCTTCGCGACATGCTAGTCGGTAAAACGCTTTTAAGTGGCGAAGATGCTTTCCGTTTATATGATACATATGGCTTTCCGATTGAGCTAACAATTGAAATAGCTCAGGAAAATCATGTCAAGGTTGACTTAGAAGGTTTTAAACTTGAGATGAATAAACAAAAAGAAAGAGCCAGACAAGCGCGAAGTGATGCTTCAAGTATGAATCAGCAACATCAAGATCTTATAAAATTTGTCAAGGAGAGCGTTTTTGTTTATAACGAAAACGATTTTGAAAGTGAAGTTATTGCTTTATTTAGCGATGGTGTTGCGGTGGAAGAACTTAATGGTGAAGGTGAAGTTGTTTTTAAAAAAACAAATTTCTATGCCGAAAGTGGTGGCCAAATTGGTGATCAAGGACGTATTTTTAACGAAAACTGCGAAGCTCGAGTGCTTAATACTCGCAAAGCACCAAATAAACAGCATTTACATCAAGTTAATGTTTCTTATGGCACGATTAAAACCGGCGATAAGCTTATGTTAGAAATCGACCACTCACGGCGTCATCTAACGATGCGCAATCACTCCGCTACTCATCTATTACACAGTGCGTTAGTCGAATTCCTCGGCGACCATGTAAGCCAACAAGGTTCATATGTGTGTGATGAATACTTGCGCTTTGACTTCTCGCATTATGAAAAAATAAGTGATGAGCAACTGCGCCTTATCGAAAAGCGCGTAAATGAACTGATTGCATCTTCATTAAGCGCGAATGTAGTCGTGATGCCAAAAAAAGATGCCGAAAAAACAGGGGCCAAAGCTTTCTTTAGCGAAAAATATGGCGAAGAAGTGAGGGTTGTGACTTTTGGCGATGTCTCCTCTGAGTTTTGTGGGGGTACGCATGTCGAAAATAGTGAAGAGATTGGTTTATTCGTTATTGAATTCGAAGAATCGATTGCCGCTGGTGTCAGAAGGATTACCGCCCGTACATCCGTAGGTGCTTATGAATTATTAAAGAAACGCGAGAGCATTTTGCATCAAGTTGCAATGTTAGTTGGTGCTAATTCGATTCATGAAGTCAATGATCGCATTAAAGCATTGGTAGCTTTAGAGAAAGAATTGGCGGAACAAAACGATCGCTTAGTCGACAAACTTACAGCCATTACTGCGGAGTCACTACGTGATACTTTTGTCCTATTTAGTGGCTATAAAGTTATCATGAAGCACCTTGCAAATGAAAAGCGCGAGGTGCTGACTAAAGTCGGTGATAATTTAAAAATTCATTATGATGACTATGTCATCGTTTTAGCCGGAGGACAAGAAGGCGACATCCCTCTTGTTGCTTTTGTCGGCGGTAACGCCCTGAAAGATGGTATAAAAGCCGGTAATATTATCAAGCAATTAGCCAAAGAACTAGATGGCTCTGGCGGGGGACGACCGGAGATGGCGCAAGGGCAGGGGCGAATACTTGCTAACTTACAAAAAGCATTTGATAACGTTAAAGAAAGTTTGAAATGAAAAAAATCATCGCTTTAGATCTTGGCACGAAAACTTTAGGAATCGCGATTACTGATGCCCTTCATATTGCGGCACATGGTTATGAAAATTACCTTTTCGAAGAAGGAAATTATAAAAAGGCTCGTCAACACATCTTAGATATCTTAGATAAAGAGGATATTGATGAAATTGCTCTTGGCCTTCCTCTTCATATGTCGGGCCAACCTTCAAAGCGATCGGAATCAACTTTGCGCTTTCGCGATGATTTACTTAGCGAAAGACCTAATCTTAAGATTGTGATGGTCGATGAACGAATGACATCGCTCATCGCCAATAAGCGCTTGCTTGAGGCTGATTTGTCGCGCAATAAAAGAAAAGCTGTCATCGATAAAATGTCAGCCGTCGTTATATTAGAATCATATTTAGAAATGAGGAACAACCCATGGTTGAACAAGACAAAAAAATCGTAATTCAAGATGAAGACGGTAAACGTTATGAACGAGAAATCCTTTTCACCTATGAAAGCAAGGATAGTAAGAAAAAATACGTTTTCTTTTTTGATCCTAAAGAAGAAGAAGGCGAAGTCCAGGTTTTACGCTATCTTGATGACGGCACGCTCGAAGAAGTAGAAAGTGATGAAGAATACGAAGAATTAGAAGAAGTTTTTAATTCTTATAGTGACGACGAAGAAACGAAATAGTTTGCAATTTTTGTTCCATTCTATTTATATAGAAAAGCAAGTAAAATTTCTTGTGGCAATATCATAGTGATGTTGCTATAATCTTATTCGCTCATTAAAGAGGTGATACTAATGGTAGACAACAAAGTAATCTTAACTAAAGATGGCGTTAAGAAGCTCAAGGAAGAGCTTCGTCATTTAATCGATGTCGAGCGGCCTGAAGTTATTGAACAACTAACTTTTGCTCGCTCACAAGGCGACTTAAGCGAAAACGCCGATTACGATGCCGCTCGTAGCCGTCAAGCCGAAGTTGAAGGCCGCATCAAACAAATCGAAGATATTTTAGCAAATGCTAAAATTATTGATAACAAACCTAAAAACTCAAAATGCGTGACAATCGGCTCGAAAGTAGCGATTCGCGATTTAAGTTTGAACCGGGAAAATACTTATACGATCGTTGGCACGGTCGAAGCAAATCCGTTTGCTGGAAAAATTTCGAATGATTCTCTTCTTGGAAGCGCCTTAATTGGCAAACAAGTCGGAGACTTAGTGACAGTTAAAACGGCCAACCCTTACGAAGTCGAAATCCTTCGCATCGAACACGCTTAATTGAACGACAAATTGAGAAACCGCGGAAGAAATTCTTCCGCTTTTTTCTTATTTATTAATTGTTATGAATTCTTCGCTTATAAATCGATAGGAGGAGTTTTATGATTAAACTAATTATCGGCGTTATCGTCGCGGCCATCATCTTAATTGTCATCTTACAAAATATCGACCCTGATGTTGGAGGGGGAGTAAATAATACTTCAGAAGTCTATGAAATGCTAACCGTTTCAATCTCGGGAGAAATCGTTAAGCCCGGAACGTATATTGTCGATATCGATACATCATTATCGACTTTAGTCGAAGCAGCATCAGGACTTACCAGTAATGCTGATGAACTAGCCTTTGATTTAAGTTACATGCTCGAGAACAATCAATCGTTTTATATCGCACCAAAGTACGACATGAGTGATGTCTGTGCGATTGAACCAATTAACAAAGTAAATATTAATCTCGATAACAAGGAAACGCTGATGAGTGTCAATGGCTTTGGATCAGCCATATCAGATGCGGTTATCGCTTATCGGGCTGACCACACATTTCAACGCATTGAAGATATTAAAAATGTATCGGGTATTGGTAATGCGACTTTTGAAAAAATCAAAAACTATATCACGATTCGCTCGACATGATTGCTTTTTTGCTTTTGGCAACCGTTGTCGTTGGCCTTTGGCTGATGAGAATGCCCTGCTACATCGCAGTTATAGTTGTTATCGTTCTTCTATGTTACAGCTTTTATCGATTTAAAAAGAAGGGGGCAATTATCTTTGCCTTCTTTCTTTTGTGCGGTGTATCTTTATCTTTTTTTGAAAGAGTAGAAGCGCCAAAAAAGACTGTATATCAAGGATTTGTAATCTCGAGCAAAGATAATTACTTTTTATTAAAAAGCGGACTCCATAAATATTATGTCTACGAAAAGGATTCCAAGCGCGAAATAGGCGATTTTTTACACATTAAAGGGCAACTTAGAAAAAACTCTTTTACGAACTACGAAAGTAAGTTTGATTTTAATGAGTATTTGAAAAATAAGGGTGTCTTTTATGAATTAAGAAATCCCATTATCGAAGTAAAATTTCAAAACCCACTTCGCATCAATGAACATAAAGATCGCTTTTTAGACAAGTTTGATAAAGAAACTAGTTCTTTAATCGACGCCTTACTCTTTTCACGGAAAAATTACAATGATGAGGCACTCAGAGTAGCCTCCAGTATGAATGTCGTTTTTCTTTTTTCGATGTGTGGCGTTTATCTTCGCTTGCTCATGAATGCTCTTGAATACATATTGAAGTTGAAATTATCTGATAAAATCGCTCGCATACTATCGATTGTTATTCTGTTGCCTCTTTATATTGTTAATTTAGAAAAGGTGGCTGTTCATCGTATTTTTATCAGTTCATCTTTTCGCGTGATTAACGACTATCGTCTTGTCAAAAAAATGACGTATGCAACCTTGATGGGGCTATTAGGTGGACTATTTATCATCTATGATTTTTACCTTGTTTATCAAATGGGATTTTTACTAGGTTTTGGTTTATCATTTCTCATCATGCTTTTACGGCATGGACTTAACTCATTTCCAAGAAAGATGAGAAAACTAGCGATGGGACTCGCCCTTTTTATTTTCCTGATTCCGATTCACATTTCGCTTACCGCTGAGTTACATTTATTTCAAATCGTTTATCAATATTTGATACTGCCTGTTAATACGATATTTTTTCTTCTTTCAATTATCGCTTTTTATGGTGTTCCTCTAGTTCCTCTTTTAAACTTTGCTGGGCAAACGCTTCATGATTTCTATCTTTTTTTGTACAAGTGGGATTTTGTTATCATTTGCGGTGAACCACATATTCTATTCATCGCCGGATATTATCTTTTCTTCTTTCGCCTGCCATATCTATTAGAAAGCAAGCGATTAAAAAGCGTTAAAAAAGAAGGTCTTATCCTCGCTTTTTCTTTAATAATTGGCTCACTACCAATTCGAAATACCTTTTTTAGTGCGATTCACTTTATCAATGTTGGTCAAGGCGACGCAATTTTAATACAACGACGAAAGCAAAACATCTTGATCGATACAGGAGGAAACATCAATTTTGATATGGCAAATGAAGTATTAATTCCGTTTTTTAAAAAGCAAAGAGTCTATAAGATTGATTTTTTGATTGTTACTCATGATGATTTTGATCATTGTGGGGCTCTTGCATCACTTGTCGAAAACTACCAAGTCTCGACCATCATCACACGTAAAAACGCCTTTCCATTAATCGTTGATGACATAGTCATAAATAATCTCAATCTCGTGACTTATAGCGAC
>JAAZFR010000063.1 GCA_012971835.1 Erysipelotrichia bacterium | reverse complement strand
GTTAAGATTGATATCGATGATGATGGCTTTGTGGTTATTTATCACATGGACCGCGCCTCAATTAATAAAGCTAAACAAATGATTGAAGACATCGTCCGCGTCGCTAAAGTCGGCGAAGTATTCGAAGGAACAGTCACTCGCGTTGAAGATTATGGGGCATTCGTTAACTTATTTGGTAATGTTGACGGACTATGTCACGTCTCCCGTCTTGGATGGGGTTATGTCGCTAATGCCAGCGATGTTGTCAAACTCGGTCAGAAACTAAAAGTCGTCGTCTCGGAAATCGATGATCACGGCAAAGTTAAAGTTTCGCACCGTGAGTTTACCGAAAAACCGGAAAACTATGTTGAGCGTCCGGAACGTCCAACCTTTAATCGTGGTCCGAAAAAACCATTCCGTAAGTAATAAGACAGTGTCTTAACTATAAAAGAGGTGTTTTGATGTACGATGTAATCATTATTGGAGCCGGCGTCGTCGGATCCTTGATTGCTCGCGAGGCATCGAAGTACAAACTTAATGTGCTCGTCATCGACAAGGAAAACGATGTCGGCAACGAAACATCTATGGCCAATTCAGCTATCGTGCACTCGGGTTATGATCCGCTGCCCGGTTCGCTGAAGGCGCGCTTTAATGTCGCTGGCAATCAGATGTTTGACGAATTAGCCGAACAACTTGACTTTCACTTTGGAAGAGTCGGGTCTTTGACGCTGGCATTTAGCGAAGAACAAATTCCCGTCCTTTTAAATCTTCGTAAACACGCACGCTTAAATAACGTTGAAGTTAAATTATTAACTCCAGAAGAAGTTTTGGCGATGGAGCCGAATATTAATCCCGATGTTAAAGGGGCATTATGGGCTGAATCATCGGGTATTGTTGATCCTTTTAACATGACAGCTCACGCCATGGAAAACGCTGTTGATAACGGCGTTAGCCTTCATTTAAACGAAAAAGTGGTGGCTCTTAAAGACGACAAAGAAAAAGGTATTATCATAATTACGACCGACAAAAGTGTTTATCAAAGTAAAGTAGTCATCAATTGCGCAGGAGTTTTTGCCGATCAAATTGCCAAGATGATTGGCGAAGTTGATTTTAAAATTCGCCCTCGTAAAGGTGAGTACTTAATTCTTGATCACTATGCACCTGATTTAGTTAACGCCACTATTTTCCCTCTTCCAAGCGAAAAAGGAAAAGGGGTTTTAATTTCACCGACCACAAGCGGCAATTACATCCTTGGTCCGAGTAGCGAGTTTGTTGATGAAAAAGACGATCTAGCTACAGACCGCTTGACAATTGACTATGTCAAAAAGGCGGTTCAAAGCCTTGTACCTTCCGTTCCTTTCGGCGAGGTTATTCGCGCTTTTTCCGGTTTAAGAGCCTCCTCTGATCGGGGCGATTTTATCATCGAACCGATGAAAAATCATGAACATTTGCTTAATGTGGCGGGAATTGAATCACCTGGTTTGGCTTCATCGCCAGCCATTGCTAAGTATGTGATAGAAGAGCTCGTTAGCAAACTTCTTGCTCTAGAGCCTAATCCGCATTTCAATCCGCGCATTAAACCTTATATCAATATGAAGGCATTATCACTTGATGAACAAAACGCTTTAATTAGAAAAAATCCTCGTTTTGGTCAAATTGTTTGTAACTGCGAAAAAATCACGCTTGGTGAACTTGATGATTTAATGTCGCGTTCGATTCCTCCGCGGACAATAAAAGCCGTTAAAAAAAGAACAAGAGCGGGATTTGGTAAATGCCAAGGTGGTTTCTGTCAACCGGCGATTGTCAAATATCTAAGTGAGTATTATCAGGTCGATTTGACTGATATCTTATATGATAAGGGCGGGTCCAACATTTTAAGATGTTCCACTAAGGAGTGCAAAATATGATTGAGCGCGATTTAGTTATTATTGGTGGTGGATCAGCAGGTATGGCGGCGGCAATTGGCGCTTATGATGATGGAGTTAAAGATATTATTATTATCGAAAAAGGACGGCAACTCGGCGGTATTTTAAATCAATGTATTCATAACGGTTTCGGCCTTGAAGAATTTAAAGAACAACTAACTGGTCCAGAATTTATGACGCGCCTCATCGTCGAAATACAAAAAAGAAAAATCGATGTTCGCTATCAATCAAATGTTCTTAATTTGACAAAAGACAAGGTTGTAACCTTTTCAAATTCAATTGATGGTATTGTCAAAATTAAAGCCAAGGCTGTTATTTTAGCGACGGGCTGTTATGAACGAAGTGCCGGGGCTATTCAAATTCCTGGCGAACGTCCCAGTGGCATAATCACCGCCGGAACAGCACAGTTATATTTAAACGAAATGGGGGCTCTTGTCGGTAAGCGCATCTTTATTCTTGGAAGCGGTGATATTGGGCTTATCATGGCGCGGCGGCTCACCCTTGAAGGAGCAAAAGTTCTCGGCGTCAGCGAAATTATGCCCTATAGCAATGGCTTAAATCATAATATCGTTCAATGTCTACATGATTTTGATATTCCTCTATTTTTATCACACACCGTGACAAAGACGATTGGTAAAAGTCGTCTAGAAAAAATCGAGATTAGTCAAGTCGATGACAATTTTAATCCGATTACCGGTACAGAAAAAGTGTTCGAGATTGATACCCTCTTATTATCAATTGGACTTATTCCGAGCAATGATTTATTAAAAAAACTCGGACTACCTGTCTCAAAAGCTCGTGGCGCGATTGTCGATGAGCATTATATGAGTGATATTCCTGGTATCTTCAGCACTGGTAATGTTCTTCATGTTCATGATTTAGCCGATTTTGTCACCGCCGAATCACGTTCGTGTGGAAAAGGAGCGGCCGCTTATATTTTTGATAAATGGGATTTGAATGCGCCTTGCTTTAATGTCTCGCCAGGAAAGAATATTCTATATGTAGTCCCCCATCGTGTCCGCCTTGCTAATCTCGAAGATCACCTGACGGTCAAATTTAGAGTTAATAAGCCTTTAAAAGATCAAGTTCTAATTTTTACTTTTAACGGTCAAATTATTAAAAAAATCATCAAACCGATCATTATTCCTAGTGAAATGCAAAAAGTGCGTTTACCGAAGGAACTATTTGCGACACAGGAGGGCGAACTCATCGTCTCAGCGGAGGATAGAACATGAAGGAATTAATTTGTATTCTTTGTCCCCGTGGCTGCCGTTTACAAGTTGATGATGATTTAAATGTAACCGGTAATTTTTGCCCGCGTGGCATCATCTATGCCAAAACGGAGATGACAAATCCCACTCGAGTATTAACCTCGACCGTTAAAATCAAAGCGAAGAACGCCGTTCGACTCAGCGTCAAAACAAGTCAAGCTGTCCCAAAGGTAAAAATGTTTGATTGTATGCGCGAACTTGATAAAGTAATGGTAGAAGCACCAATTCATATTGGTGATGTTGTAATACATAATATTTGCGATACTGGAGTCAATGTTATTGCTACCAAAGATATAGAGGAGTAATGTATGAAAGTCTTAATTGCCAGCGATATTCATGGTTCAATGTTTTATGCTGAAGAGTTAAAACGTGTCATCGAGCAAGAAAAACCGGATCTTATCGCCTTATTAGGCGACTTCTTATATTCCGGACCTCGCAATCCCGTCAAAGAAGATTATAATCCCAAAGCGGTTGTTGATATTTTAACTATCTTCCATGACAAAATTATTGCCGTGCGCGGTAATTGCGATGCTGATATCGATGTTGATGTTTTGCCATTTGCATTACCAAGACAAAATGAAATCGTCGTTAATAATCGTCGCCTCGTCTTGATTCATGGTGACGATATGAAATTAGAAGCTTTAAAGTTAAAAAAAGGCGATGTCTTAATGTATGGACATACGCATTTGCCACAACTTGCTTCAGTTGATGGTGTGACCATCTTAAATCCTGGTTCACTATCATTCCCCAAAGGTGGCTACCCTCACACATACATGTTACTTGACGAAAACGAAGTACGACTTGTCGATTTAGCCGGTCGGACTTTAGAAGTTAAGAGTTTATAAGGAAATGAATAATGGAAGACAAAATTAGAGTATTTGCGTTAGGCGGTCTTGATGAAGACGGCAAAAATTTACAAGTCGTGGAAATTAATGACGACATTTTCGTGATTGAATGCGGGATTCGCTTTCCCGATAAGACGACACCAGGGATTGACTATATCATTCCTGATTTCGACTACTTAAGAAAGAATAAGCAGCGGGTTAAAGCTTATATCCTGACTCATGGTCACGATGATGAAATTGGGGCTTTGCCTTATATTCATAAGCAAGTGCCAGCACCTATTTACGGAAGCGATGTCACTTTGGCGATGGTGCGATCCTTTTTTGACCATATTCGCTTCGATGCTTCGCACCTTGATTTACGAGTCGTAAAACCGACGAGCGACGTCATGATTGCCGGAAGAATGTTTCATTTTTTCCATACTGCCCATAACATTGCTGAATCGATGGGTGTGGCAATTGATACTTCATTAGGAAATGTTGTTTTTACAGGTGATTATGTCGTCGAAAATAATGCCTCTGATAATTATCTTCACGACATGAATGC
>JAAZFR010000062.1 GCA_012971835.1 Erysipelotrichia bacterium | reverse complement strand
GCCCGTGACAACTATTACGTAAACGAAAGTGGAGATCTTGTCTCTCAACCCGGCGGATTACTCGAAGAGTTTGATGGCTTAGTTGATGATGCCAAAGAAATCACCAACAGCGATGCCCTTCGTTATGAGGCTTTTGCTAAAGCAGAGTACAAACTTATTAATGATGTTCACATTATTAAACCACATTCCATGAATAGCCAAGGTTGGGCTGTTTCCGTCTCGCGTGCAATCGGTTATGAAAACCCGACTGCCTCTTATGGATTAGCTGATTACCGCTTAACTGGTATGTGGGTTCTCGTCGAACCACCGACTGGACAAGAACGTCAAGTCGCTCGTGATTTGCAAGCAACCAATAAGGCTGCTGCGCTCGCTGAGACCGGTATTTATAACTACCAAGGTTCGGACGAAGAATAACTAATTGACCTACGCAAATCAGGATCGATGAAAGTTGGTCCTGATTTGTTGTCGGTTTATCATGAGTGAAAGGACATCATATTACAAATGGGAATATATTTAATAGGTTACACGCTGATCGCACTCGCTCTCCTTTTTGTGGTGTTTGTTCAACTCGTCAGTCGTCGCCTTATTTTTAAAAACAACATACGGATTCAACAAATCTTTGCCCATCCCCTTCTTACATACTCGATTGGCCGAATTGGCAGCGCCTTAATCTCCATTCTCTTGGCGGTTACGGCGACCTTTTTCTTAATTCGTGTTAAGAGCGAAGGCTTCATGATATGTAAGCAAGCAATTGGAACATGGGATAAACTTGGCGAAAGCCTAAGAGAAATGCAATGTATTGCACTAAAGGAACGTCTCGGTATTACTGAGAACTGGTTTGTTGATTTATTTACGTATTATTACAAGATTTTGCCGTTTCCAAAAACTGTATGCCAAATGACAGATATTGGAACAATAGTTGGATCAGAAACAATTTATACTGTTTCTAATCAGAATTGCCGTAACTTTATTCTTGATCTTGGTACCGTCTTCTTTTTAGGCGGTGGCAATAATGGCAAATTCGTTCTTGATCTTATCTCCGAAAAGATGGTTATTTCGTTTAGAATTGGCATCATCGCTGTCATCGTCGAGTTACTTCTTGGATATCCAATGGGTATTATGATGGCCAAAAATAAAGATGGTGTATTTGATAAAATAGGTAAAACCTATATCATAACTATCGATGCGATTCCTGGCGTTGCTTACTATTATATTTGGATGGCCCTTTTTGCGGGTATTGGCTTACCAACTATATATCAGGCCGATAATCCACTAACCTTTTTAGCACCTGCTCTCACGATGGGCTTTACTGGAATGGCTGGTATTGCACTCTGGGTCCGCCGTTTTATGCTTGATGAGTTTAACTCTGACTATGTCAAATTTGCTCGAGCGAAAGGTTTGAGCGAAAATCGCATCATGTATACACACATATTGCGCAATGCGATTGTTCCGTTAGTTAGATCAATTCCCGCTGCTATTCTTGGTGCTTTGCTGGGAACGTTCTATATTGAAAAAATCTATGGTATCGATGGTATCGGTGGTTTGCTTGTTACATCAGAAGCATCAAATGACTACTTTGTTTTACAAGGTATCATCGTTATTTCCGCTTTGATTTCGATTATTGCTTATCTTGCTGGTGACATAGTCACAGCCATCGTTGACCCACGCATTAGTTTTTCGAAAGAGTAAAGGAGGGATAAAACATGTCAAACAATAATACAGTTAAAAATATTGACTCAACAATATATCACAATGTTGAAGACCTCTTTACGGTCATTGGTGCGAGCGAGGAAAATATTGAAAAGCTTACGTCAGCACCTTATTCTTATTGGCGCGAAACACTTAAACAGCTCCTTAAAAAACCTTTAGCGATTCTGAGTGTTGTTGTCATTTTCTTAATCATTTTCTTTACCATTTTCGGTCCGATGATAAAATCATACCGCGTTATTAGTAACGCTGATGGTTTGGCAGATATTTTTCCGGCTAATCAAAGTTGGAGTGTTGATCACTGGTTTGGAACTGGCGGTAATAAAATGAGTTATTACAAGGGTCTGGACCTATGGACGGTTGTTTGGGTCGGCGCGCGTTTATCACTCATTCTTGGAACGGTTGTTGCTTTGATTGACACCTTTCTAGGCATCCTCGTCGGTTCGCTATGGGGCTACTTCCGTCGTCTTGATCCCGTCATGATTGAAATCCGTAACTTTGTTAATAACGTTCCATCTCTTCTTTTATACTTCTTGCTGATGGCTTTCTTAGAACCCAACTTCTGGACGATCGTCTTCTTATTAACGATGTTTGGTTGGATTGGTTTAGCTGGTTTTATTCGTAACCAAATTATTATTATTCGCAACCGCGATTATAACATCGCTTCAATTACATTAGGTTCCTCGCCAAAAGCGATGATTACGCACAACCTCTTACCATATTTGATTTCCGTTATTGTTACCGTCGTCTCAACCGCGATTCCTGCTGCGGTCAGTAGTGAAGTCGGCCTTGCCTTCTTCGGACTTTCCTTTAGCGCGGCCGCTGGCGACATAACCCTTGGGCAAGTGCTTACGGACGCAACGCGCGATGAATGGATGGTTTATCCATACTTATTAATCGCTCCGATGGTTGTTCTTGTGCCCTTAACGATAACCTTCTTTTATATTGGCTTAGCGCTTGCTGATGCCACTGACCCAAAGAATCACAGGTAGAAAGGATAATTATGCAAACATTAGAAAAAGAAAAAGTACTCGAAGTTCGCGACTTATCCGTCGGCTTTGTTTCTCATGGTAAAAAGGTCAACGTTATTCGCAATGTCACGATGGATGTTTATCAAGGTGAAACATTAGCAATTGTCGGCGAATCTGGTTCGGGAAAATCAGTCTTTACAAAAACCTTTACCGGCATGCTTGATGCTAATGGCTATATTTCCAGCGGTTCAATTATTTTCCATGGTGAAGACTTGGCTAAAAAAACAAAACACGAACAGTGGAAGGGCATTCGCGGTAAGCGTATTGCAACCATTTTCCAAGATCCGATGACCTCGCTTAATCCTCTTCTAACGATTGGATATCAAATCGCCGAAGTTTTAATGCTTCATCACGGCATGAACATGCACGAAGCCAAAGAAGAGGCGATTAAACTACTTGAAAAGGTACGGATTCCTGATCCAAAAGGGAGGATGGACGACTATCCTTTCCAATATTCAGGTGGTATGAGGCAACGTGTTGTTATTGCTATCGCTTTAGCGTGCCGCCCAGAAATCCTTATATGTGATGAACCGACAACCGCTCTCGACGTTACTGTTCAATCGCAAATTCTTGAGCTAATCAAAGAACTACAAAAAGAATATAAATGGACGACCATTTTCATTACTCACGACTTAGGTGTCGTTGCTAATGTCGCCGATCGTATCGCCGTTATGTATGGTGGTCAAATCGTTGAATATGGAACGGCAGAAGATATTTTCTACACGCCACAACATCCATATACGTGGGCCCTTCTTTCTTCACTACCTCAATTAGGAACAAAGAATGAGCCACTGACTTATATCAAAGGTAACCCACCTTCATTTGTTAACGAAATTATCGGAGATGCTTTTGCCATTCGCAATGATTACGCTATGCGGATTGACCATGTTCAGGATCCGCCGATGTTTAAAATTTCGGAAACACATTATGCTAAAACGTGGCTCCTTGATCCTAGGGCGCCTAAAGTTGAAAAGCCTAAAATTATTCAAAATTTACGTGAACGCATGAAACAAGCAGCCATCGAACTCAAAAGGGAAGTGGGTGAGTAGTCATGAAAAAACTATTTAATTTCAAGAAAAAAGACGCAAAAACCCATCATTCTCATGAGAAAGTTGGTTTGTTAAGTAAAAAGCCAACACCAGAAAATGGTTACGATCCAATCGTTTCTTTTAAGAATGTTCGCATTGGATATAAACGTGGGAATGTTGAAAGAGTAATCGTTGAAGATTTGAATCTCGACATTATACGTGGAGAGATTTTTGGACTTGTCGGTGAGTCGGGTTCTGGTAAAACAACAGTTGGTAGATCGCTTATTCGTGTTACTAATGTTAGTAAGGGTGAAATCCTTTATAACGGTGTCCGCATATCTGGCAAAATCTCAAAATCACTTTCTCGCGAAGTGAAGCAAAAGATTCAGATGATTTTTCAAGATCCTAGTGCTTCATTAAACGATCGTGCGAATGTCGACTACATTGTTTCAGAAGGACTCAGAGCCTTTCGTTTGTATGATGATGAAAGCGATCGCTTAGAAAAGGTCGAGGAAATGATGCGTCGTGTCGGTCTTCGCCCAGAACATCTTAAGCGCTATCCTCATGAATTTAGCGGTGGTCAAAG
>JAAZFR010000061.1 GCA_012971835.1 Erysipelotrichia bacterium | reverse complement strand
TTGATCATGGCGCCTTTAAAGGGTGACAAGACTGAATTAGTCTTACAAAAAGCAACTGAACTCGGTGTTCATGAAATTGTATTAGTTCATACTTTGCGAACTATTGTTAAGTTTAAAACGAGCGATATAATCGCTAAGTTATCGCGATATCAACGCATTCTAAAAGAAGCCGCCGAGCAATCGCAACGCATATTTATTCCGACAATTAGTTACCTTGAAAGTTTCAAAAAAATATCATCGATTCGTGCTCATCACAAATTGTTAGCCTACGAGTTACAGAGCGGACCGACGACAGCATTAAATAAAGCTCTTAAACAAATAAAAAAGAAAGAGCGAGTGGCAATGATAATCGGCCCTGAAGGCGGATTTTCTAACGAAGAAGTAGATGAAGCCAAAACAATTGGTTACCTTCCCATCTCCTTAGGTAAACGCATCTTGCGAGCTGAGACGGCTTCAATATATGCTTTAAGTGTCATCGCCCATCATTTGGAAAGTTAAAATGAATTTTTATCAAGTTCTCGAACAAAATCAACGCTTCAAAGGTTTCGTCGATAGCGATGAAAATCTTTTCTTCCTCAAAAATCGTCTTGTTTTGGAGCGTTTTCCTATGTATAAACACTTAGCCTTAGCAAACAGTGATTTTGAAATCATCCGCGCCAATATCATCATTCGGGCAATCAAGAATAAGAAAATCATCGAGGAAGCAGTGCACTTTGCCTCGGAAAATAATATATTAAAACGCGAAAAGAATTTGTCTTTTTTCCGTAAGTTTATTCGCGAGAAAATCGTTGATATTCCTTTTGCAAACGATGATAATATTCGTCTTTATGTACCAATCTTTAATCGTGTTATTAACCAGATTTATTCGGAGGATTTTGAAAAATTACTCCTTTCGCCATACGATAAGTTGGTTGATGATTATGAAACGCTGGTTATCGATCCTTTTGAACTTTATAACTTTCGAATTTATGATTCGCTTTTTACGCAGTTTGTCAAAGTGTATAGCGACGAGGAAATTATGGCGGTATTTCATTATGATTTTCAAGCTATATATTTTATCGATAAACAAGGTCGTCTCGATAATAAAATCGCCTTGTTTGATCGCGGAATTCGCCATCCCGATTTTCATCATATTCTCGAGCGAATTCGCCCGGTTATCGCCGCATACGTAGCCCATGACAAAGAGGCGATGCTAACTGCTCTCGTCGATAAAAGGTTAGTTTCGGAAAAACTGATTAGTCGTTTGAGAAGTCAAGACTATCAATTTCGGATGTCGCTAATTAGAAAGATTAAATAATGTTATTTACCATTTTTACTTTAGGTTGTAAGGTCAACACCTATGAAAGCGATGCTGTTCGCGAACTTTTTTTAGCGGAAGGTTGGTGTGAAGCAAAAGATGATCAAATTCCTGATTTAGTCGTTATCAATACATGTACAGTCACGGGCATGGCTGCCAAAAAATCACGTCAGCATATTCGTAAATTTCGCAATGCTTTTCCCCGGGCTTTACTCGCTGTGATGGGTTGCTATTCACAAGAAGAAGGCTCATCTGTCATCGAAGAATGTCGAGCTGATATTATTATCGGGACAACACATCGCCACGAAATCGTCTCGTTTATTAAAGAAGCGCTAAAACAAAAAAAACCAAATGCTGTTATTGATAATAATTATCGCGCTTTTGAATACGAGGAAATAGCAACCCTTATTCAACCCCTTACATCGCGAGCTTTCGTTAAAATTCAAGATGGGTGCGATAACTTTTGTTCTTATTGCATCATCCCTTATGTCCGGGGAAAATTGCGGAGTCGGCAACCTCAAGAAGTCATTAAGGAAGTTTCAAGTCTTGTCAACAATGGTTATCAAGAAACTGTTATTACCGGTATTAATACCGGAGGTTACGGAAAAGACATGCCTAACTATTGCTTTTCGAAATTGATCGAAGATATTTTGCAAAGTATTCCTAACTTATATCGCTTACGAATCAGTTCTATTGAAGCGACTGAAATTGATGATGATTTTTTAAGACTTCTCTCTCATTATCAAAGTATCGCTAATCACCTTCATATTCCGTTGCAAAGTGGATCAGAATCTGTCCTTTTAAGAATGAACAGACGCTATCATCTTTCGCGGTTTGCCGAGACAATTTCTCGCATTAGAAAAGTTCGTCCCGACATCGCCATAACGACCGATGTAATCGTCGGTTTTCCCGGCGAGACAGAAGAAGAATTTAAAGAAACTTATGAATTTATTAAGAAAATCGAGTTCGCTGAATTGCATGTTTTTCCGTTCTCGGCTCGAGAAAACACAGCGGCGTTTAAGATGGCGAATCAGATTGATGCCACAACGAAGAAAAAACGTGTTAGTCAACTATTGGACCTATCCAAGCAACTGCAAAGCCATTACTCAGATAAATATCGTGGTCAAGTCCTCGATGTTCTTTTCGAAGACTACGATGGCAAAACGGATACATATCGTGGTCATGCCTCCAACTATCTTGAAGTTCATGTCAAGAGTACAATCAACCTTGAAGGTAAATGCCAACAAATTGTCTATCAAGGGCCTTGGAATTCGACATTAAAAAGCGACTGATTATTAACTATTTCCTATTGACTTACGTTAGTAATAGATTATAATTAACAAGCCTACATAAGGAGAAAACACTATGGCCGTACCATTTAGAAGAACATCAAAAACAAAGAAAAGAATGCGCCGGACGCATCAAAAACTAGAAGTTGAAGGCTTAGTTGCTTG
>JAAZFR010000060.1 GCA_012971835.1 Erysipelotrichia bacterium | reverse complement strand
CTTCTCATAATAGCAATTATGGTAAAATTGGACCTTAATGGACCTCGATGAACCTTCATGAACTGCTGTAATTTGATAGCGATTTATGATATAATATTTGTATAGAAATCAAGATATTATCTTTGATAAAACCATAAATAAATTCAAGAAAGGAAGTGACTGGCAGTGAGTACTATTTTGGATTTAATTTCCAATTTCATAGAGATAACAGGCAATAGTATAGCAGATAATATTATACTTGTAGTTATAGGCGTAATATCATTCATGGTGGCATTCGGAATCGTCGGCATGATATTCGATGCGCTTGGGGTTTATGATTCCGATTTGATGAGCGGTTGCCATTGGATTGTGAGAATTATTGTGTTCGTTGGCTTATCAGCTGTTTGCATCGGGATTGCCAAGTTCATTGCCTGGTTATGTAGTTTCCAATGGTGGGTATACCTAATCGCATTAATCGTGATTGTTGGTGTGGTGGTGCTGATCCATTTCTTGAAGCACAGGCATTCAAAGAAGAAATACAATACAAAAGCCAAACCTTCAGATGAAGCAAAGGTTGAAGTAGATGCAGTAGAAACGAAAACCGATAGGGACCACTGTCCAAGATGCGGCGGTCTGCTAGTGAAAAGGCATGGACCTTATGGCGATTTCTATGGTTGTGAGAACTATCCTGTTAGCAACTGCAGGTACACTAGAAGGATCAAATAGAGGAGGAAGAAGACATGAGTTGGGAAGAAATGAGCAAAAAGGAAGTCAAATGCCCATGCAAGAAAGGCGTTGTGACTCTTACTACATATGGTGACGATTGGAACAGATTCAAGGAATCAGCGAGCATCGAGTGTCCTGATTGCAAGAAGAAATACGAGATATTGGAAAAGACACATCATCGATTAATGGCTTCTGATGGAAGCTGGACTGAATATTTCCTTATTCCTAAGGATTACCCAAAGTCAGAGTATTCGCTAATGGAAATCATAAGCGTGCCAAAGGATGCTCCATTTTACGTTTATCTAATCAAGACGTATTTGAAGAAGGACTTGGCTGACATCCTAGAAGAATACAGAAGCATAACAAGGGTAAAAGACCTTAGAGGAATGCCTTCAAGGCTTGCCAAAGACAGCAAGGAGAGAACCGGTTCTGCCATAAGGGAAGCAATCATAGAGAATATCTGCATGGCATTGGAGCATTACGACGAGGATCCATCCAACAGGGAAATCACGAATGCCATCGACATTGAGAGAGAGGCTAAGCAAAAGGAATACCTAAAGGAAAGGGACAAGCATCTAATAAAATTAGATTTCTAAACGAATGAGTAAGCGGCGGTTGATGATTCAGCTGCCGTTTTGCTTTATATTGCCGTCAAAGCAAGAAAAGGAGGTGATGACAGTGTGAACAAAGAAATCAACGCATAACTAACAAACGAAAACAGGAGGTGAAAAAAAGATGTTAGGATTGCAACAATTCAGGAAGCTCCAGGAATACAAGGAACTGGGGCTATCGAGGCTAAAGGTCTCAGAGAAGCTCAACCTATCCTACAAGACGGTATGCAACTGGTGGGACAAGGACGAGGAGTTCTTCGAGAGGTTCCAGAAGGAGCATGAGTTCGTGCTCGACAACTACAGGCAGTACATAATCGAGATACTGAAGATATGTCCTCAGATAAACAACACGGTATTGCTGAGGAGGGTCAGGGACGACTTCAGCGACTTCGACATACCAGCGGCTACGTTCTTCAGGTACGTCAAGAAGGTCAGGGAGCAGACCGGCTTACTAAAACCAGCGAGGAAATTCGCAGTCAGGGAGCAGACCGAGCCAGGATACGAAGGCCAGGTTGACTTCGGGCAGTACGTCATGAAGACGATGTACGGGAGGAACATAAGGATATATTTCTTCTCGATGGTGCTATCGTACAGCAGGATGAAGTTCGCTTATTTCTCGGCTGAACCGTTCGACGCGAAGAAGACCATAGAAGGCCACATTTATGCGTTCAGGTACTTCGGAGGAAGGCCGCAGATGATAGTCTACGACCAGGACAAGACGATGGTGGTATCGGAAAATTTAGGCGATGTCATCTTCGTCAGGGAATTCGAGGATTTCATAAGGGAGACAGGTTTCAGCATATACCTCTGCAGAGGATACGACCCATCGACCAAAGGGAAGGTGGAGAAGACGGTGGACTTCGTGAAGCACCAGTTCCTCGACGGAAGGATATACTACGGAATCGACAGGCTCAACTGCGAGTTCATGGACTGGCTCGACAGGGAAGGCAACGGACTCATCAACGACATAACCAAGAAGGTGCCGAGGGACATGTTCAAGAAGGAATACCCAAAGCTCATCAAGTACTACGAGAAGAGGAACGACGAGTCTGTGGTGCATACGGTCTACCATGACACCATCGAGTACAGGGACAACCTATACAAGCTCCCATTGGGAAACATCAACGACGGGGACAGGATCAGAATCGAAAGATACGATGACCAATTGCTGTTCTACCACGCTACAACGAACGAACTGGTTTGCAAGCATAAGCTGGTAAGCGGTAAAGGCAACATCGTGACGCTGCCGAAAGCTGAGAAGGAAGAGCTGTCGATAGAGGAGCTGCTCCATAAGGACTTCGCGGAATATGACGATGCGATAAAGTTTCTCAAAAGGATGAGGGAGCAGAAGAGCAGATACGTCTACCCTCAGTGCAGGAAGCTCGAGAGGATGCGAAGGTATTACAAGGACAAGAAGATAGTGGAAGGCATGAGATACTGCCTAAGCGTGGACACATGCACGGTGTTCGAGCTGAGCTCATGGCTAGTGATGGACATGGGAATAGAGATAGCGAAGCCCTACCTGAACCAGCATACGATCAGGCATTACAAGGACAGGGCTTCAGAGATAGAAAAGGAGTTGAAGGAAAATGGCAGAGGCTAAAGACATACAGCAGCTGGCTAAGGTGTTGAACCTACAGAATATCGCCAGTGGCGAAATTGATTTGAACGACGAGAAGCTTTCGAATAAGGATTACCTATATAGCATCCTTTTGTAGGAAGTGAACATAAGGAACGCCAACAAGGCGAAGGACCTGAAGAAGCAGGCAAAACTTCCGGACAAGGCGTTCGACAAGACAAGAATCACGGAGGGACTCAAGTGGCAGCTTGACAAGCTGAGCGCATTCGATTTCTCGCAAAACAGACAGAACATATTCATAGTCGGTGACTGCTCCACAGGGAAGACGTCGCTCGCATCCAAGATAGGAAACGATGCGATTGAGAAGGGCGCAAGGGTCATCTACATAAAGTTCGACGATCTCTTGATAGAGCAGAAGCTCAAGAAGAAGGCCTGGAACCACATATTGAACGCCGACCTGGTCATAGTGGACGACATGTTCTACATGACGCCTACCCAAGAGGAGCTTGAGCAGGTCTACAGGATAATGATGTTCCTTCAGGAGACAAGAAGCTTAGTTCTTATAACTAATAGGGCACTGTCCTCTTGGAAGGAGATGAAGGTGGACTCGCATCTGGTCGAGACGTTGCAGAAAAGGCTGATGCAGGGAGCACAATTGATATCGCTTGCCTAATCTGATGATACTAGATTCATCAGTTGGCTCAAAAAGAAGTCGTCTGCCTTCTTGAACCAAGCGATGAGGCTAATATCCCGTTTGGATGAAGATTTTCCGCGAAACGAGTTGAAACAGATTATTCTCACCGAATTACCAATAAGTTAGCAATGGGTGAGAATAAAGCCATACATGGGGGAGGGGGAGGTCAAATCTCTACACCTATTTGACCCCATACCGGGCCTGGGGTTTCGTGTGCAAAAATTGGAATTCAAACGTCGCAAGTATCACCTAATATTTTTAAACATTCATCAAGAGGAGTATCGATAGTTATATCATCCCTTGTTATTGTCAGCGGTTGGAGATTTTCAAAGTGTTGATCCCAAAAAGAAATGATTTTTTTAGCGACTTGTTCATTTTTCATGTTTACCACCTCGAATAAAAATCATTATAACGAGCAAGAGATATGATTTACAGGGTAGATTTTGTTTTGAAGAAATAAAATTATTAAGATAAAATGATTTTCGCGTCGTTTTGAAGTATTATTAATCATGTTATTGCGCTCGTAGCTCAGCCTGGATAGAGCACAACCCTCCGAAGGTTGGGGTCGGACGTTCAAATCGTCTCGAGCGCGCCAACCATAGATACCATTCAAATGGTGTCTTTTTTTATTTATGCCTTCAAAAATTTGTTAAAATGCTTTTATGGAAAAAGAAAAAAGCTGTGGGGCAGTTATTTATAAATATGTCGGTAAGAGATTATTGTTTTTAGTTGCCAAAATGAACTTTGGTCACTATTCGTTGATTAAAGGTCATGTTGAAGATGGCGAAAGCGAAATCATGACGGCGTATCGTGAAATCAAAGAAGAAACGAATTTGGATACAATTATCAATAAGAACTTTCGAGAAGTGATTTCTTATGCACCATATCGCCATAAACCGGAAATTATAAAGGATGTTGTCTTTTTCGTGGCTACACCATTTAAGGGCAGAATTAGAAAGCAATCTCTTGAAGTTGATAATCTAATGTGGTGTAGCTACCATCATGCGTTGAATTTACTGACTCACGATAGTGATAAAAGCGTTTTGATTAAAGCACGAAAGTATATTCTTTCGCACTTACGAAAAGAACATAAAGAAAGTGATTTACTTCGTGTTGTTATCCCATCGGCGGTGCATCTAAAATCATATTTACAAACAAGAAATCACGATAATAACAAAGGTGATGGGTTTGTTAACGCTGGTGTTCCTAATGTTTTAGAGCGAATAGTCGATGCTCGGCATGGCAAAAATTTGCCATACGGGTGGGTCAGTTGCACTTATCTTTGGCTAGTAATGAGGGGCTATTTCCTTGGAGAAATATCGATTCGCCATGATTTAACGGATAACTTACTTAGATTTGGTGGCCATATTGGCTATCGTATGCGTAGCGAAGAAAGAAGAAAAGGCTATGGCGTAAAGATGCTTCGTCTGACCCTCGATTATATTGATGAAGTGTTTGGCTTTAAAAAGGTTCTTATCACTTGTGATGACGACAATGTCGGTTCGATAAAAGTGATTGAAAAAAACGGCGGAATCCTCTTAGACAAGATTACAAATCTTATTGATGGTCAAGAGACGATAACGCGCCGTTATTGGGTTAGTGTTAAATAACTATAAATTATTGTTGCGCTTATTTAATTCGTTAGTTAAGTAGTTGATTACTGATTTTCTAGTGACAATACCAATAAAATTATCGCGATCATCGACAACGGGAACGAAGTTTTGATTAATAATAATATCAACGATGTCGCTCATATTTTTATCGGCGGAAATGGGGGCGATTTTTTTGTGGGGCGTAATATTGGCAATTGGTTTTTTTTCACATATTTCAAGGTTTAAGCGGTGGCGCTTGATTTCCCATAGGAGATCGCCTTCAGAAATTGACCCAACATACTTTCCTTTGCGGGAGATTACCGGGATCGTACTGTACTGGTGATATTCCATTTTTTCGAGGGCTTGTCGGATAGTAAAATCGTCATATATAAACTCGACCTCAGCTTTTGGAAGCAAGTAAAGAAGGATATTCATATCATCACCTCAGTTTCTCATTATAAAGACTTCGTGTTAAGGTCGCAAATAAAGAAGAATTCTAAATTATAAATAATTTGGCATTTGTGACATCGATGTTTATAATATCTACAGTGCCTGCGTGGTGAAACTGGTAGACGCAATGGACTCAAAATCCATCGGGAGATGATCTCGTGCCGGTTCAAGTCCGGCCGCAGGCACCATATTGTTGAAATTCCCCCCATTTATTGGGCCAAAATCTGTTTTCACAAATATTGTCTTTGAATTTTGTATTCAGTGTATGAGCTTAATACGAATTGCATAGTATTAAGCCCTTGGCGAAGAATTCGTTCAAAAGTCGGAATGATCGACCGGTTTTTCCCAATGAATAAAAGACTATCGTAATGAACATTTTTCGTTTGGCTGTTTCTAAAATTGGAACGATATCAAAGTCTCAAGAAGTGCTTCCGCCTTTTGTGTTATAATTAAAATATGGAGATTAAGAAATTACTTTCTACTCTATGCACACTTCCTATTTTATTTATGGCTGTATGCTCTTGCTCAACTGATGTTGGAAGTCATAATTTAAAAGACATAGAGTGGAAGTTGTCCTATTACTCGAAAAATGAGTCTCTATCGCAAATCAACATTCATACAACATATGTTCTCACCTTGGAGATCGTATTTGAAATGGGAAACAGCGGAGTTGTCAAATATGACGATTTATTTTTCGACTATGATGAGAACCAGTTTATAATCGCCGCATTTCCAAATAATGATGATATAAATTACTTGCGAATGTTCGTCACCGGTCAATCAATTGTAGACAATGCTCATCTTTGCATTCGTATAGGAAGCGCTTTTCAAAAGGATATCTTCATCGACATAGTCGATCAATCTATCAACTCAGAAACAGTATCCATCCCCAATACCGGGATTAGTGGCTTTGAATCAATAGCAACAATAAATAATGAGCAAGAATTCGATTCATTGGTTAGCCATTATCCGGCAATTAACGATTATGTTAGTTCTGAAAGATGGAATTCGACACATTTCGACTCTTCATTATTAGTAATATTTAACTTTAATTATAACGTTTCAGACATGTTTTATGAATACAAGTCCGCTTTTATTGATAATAGCAATATCTACTTCAATTTCTATGTTGAAACCTCAGAAGATCCGTCTTTCGAACTTGAACAAAGATTCTACGCAATCAGTGTGAACAAAGAATTTTCAAACATGAACTATTTTATTTACAAATCACATTCATATTTTTAAAAGTGGGATAATATGAATATTCTTGTTTTCTTTCCGCTACTTGCGGTTTTGTGCTTTTCGATTAGTAATGAAGATGTTAAATTTACGAGTGACAGCGACTTTAAAGAATTATTTTCGAACAAGGTTATTAGTAATGATGTTGTTTCGGTCAATGATTTCAGCGCTATTAACGTTTCGACTAACGGAATCGAACAAAGCGATAAAGTCAATGTCGTTCTAAGATACAAGGATTATTTTACTGATGACTCGGTTACTGCGATGAATGGAGAAAGAGATATTAGCATCGAAAAAAGGAGAAGCGAGTTGCGAAATTTTTACTCTAACAAGAATATTTCCATCTTAAATAGACTTGCTTTGGAAAATGCAAGCCACACCTATTGTAGTGTTTATGGTCCTTATATTAGTTATTCATATGAAACACTGGCGGATTTCATTAGTTCTGATTATCAAACTCTCAAATCAAACGATTCTTCAGATTTGATGCAAGTATT
>JAAZFR010000004.1 GCA_012971835.1 Erysipelotrichia bacterium | reverse complement strand
CATAATAGTCGATCCATCACCTCAGGCTTTTCCATATCGCGCTTAATTTCATCGAGGGCTTCTTGCTGGTCGAGAGTAAGTTCAAAGGGAAATTCTTCTTCAAACATCTTCTGAATTTCTTCGTCTTTTTTAAACATAAATCCTGGTGTTTGAATTCGTTCTTTATATAAAGCTACGAGTCTTTCAGCGAGTTCGTTAACGCGGTTTTTGATTCGTAATTTAGTTTTTTCCCATTCGGTTCCGCCCAAACGATTAAGTTTGGGAGCGGCCCCTTCCTTACCTGCATATTTTCTAATTAGACGGAATTGAGATAGAGGAACATATAAAGCATCGGTGCCGGCATAAGCAATGTGTAAAAAATCTCTTTTATTCCCATCGATTTCCAGCGTAAGAATATCGATAAATTGGCCAATGCCATTATACTCATGAACAACATAATCTCCACTTTCTAACTCCTCAAACGATTTTAAAATAGTCGATTCTTTAAAACGACTCATAAATCGTGACCGATGGGTTTTATATCCTAGTAATTCCTTGCTTGAAAGATAACATATCTTCTCTTCGACTAACTCGAATCCCTCATTAATATCATAAAGGGTAACTCCTAGTTTCCCTTTAGGGAGATTGAGTGCCTCAACGACATCAAATCCCATAGTCTCATCTTTTAAGATGCTGATTGCCGTTTCCAATTGCTGTTTGTTTGCTAGAGCAAGGACGATTTTTTCATTCGTCGCCAAATAAGACTGAATAGTCGGAACGATGTTCGCATAAGACGTACTTGAAGATAGTATAGGCCTTACTTTGAACTCGATATCGTTTGCGTTCTCGACGTACTTTTTGCTAAAGAGTGCTTTGCGCTTTCCTTTAAAAACATTGTCCCATCTTTGATATATCTCAAGATGAGTAATTATTTTCCCCGCTGACGATAATTCCTCGAGAAACATTTGTGACTCATTTAGCAATAATTCTTGCGAAGTCATCAAGGCATCTTTATTAACAGCAAAAACGAGTTCAAATTCTGCGTAATCTAAAATAGAATAATGTTCCCTTTGCGCATAACCATAATATTTATAATTTCGTGGATGAATGAGTTGTGATTTGATTCGTTCGAAATCTTCTTTAACAATTTCAAGTAAAGTGTCCTTATCTTCTGCAGTCAACATCATCGCATCTTTGCTAATTTGTTCCTGCAAATTAATTTCTAGTCTTCCAATTTCTTCACTTGTGAAGAGAATATCGTTTGCGGGCGTTATTGTGATCTCTGAAATCGGTTCATTTGATGTTTGTGAAGCGATATCAAAAAAGCGGATGGATTCAATTTCATCACCAAAAAATTCAATTCTAATTGGGCGAAGATAATTGACACTAAAAATATCTAAGATATCGCCACGTGATGCATATTGCATACTTTGATCAATTTTGCCAACCCGGGAATACCCACCTTTAGTTAGTTTTTCACGTATCGAAATCAAATCAACTTCCTGCCCTACTTTAAGAGTAAAACTTAGACTTCCAAACAATTCTGGGGAAGGCATAAATCTCATCAATGACGACATATGCGCCACGAGGATTTTCCCCTTACTTTTACGAAGCTCGCCCATAACATATAGTCTCTGTGCCATCAATTCCTTGGATGAAGTTATCGTCTCCGATCGTAATAAATCATCATTGGGGAAAAGTAAAACATTATCATCTCCAAGAAAACTTCCTAGCAAATCATAAATATTTTGAGCGTTGTACAAATTTGAAGTAATTATTGCGTAATTCGCTGGCTTTTTGCGAAAAAGAGCCGCAAATAGCAAAGAAACTCCAATCGTGTCATCAACGACAAAAGTCCCTCTTTTGGCAAGGAGGGAGGTGACGGCATTAGTTTCTTCGATTCGCTTTAAGAGTTCGCTCAGAGTATTCTCCTTAGTTATATTTTGCCATAGCGGATGCAAATCCATTTCTCAAATAAACCTTAAGGGCTTCGGTTGATTCACCAACAGCAATATCGATTAGTTTGGCTTGTTCTTTAGTGGGTTTTCCCAGTACGTAATCCATTCCGTCATACTCTGGTTCGCCAATCCCAACTCTTAGTCTTTTTATATCTTCAGTTTTCAATACTTCCATAATGTTTTGAATGCCGTTATGACCTCCACTTGAGCCAGATGGGCGAAGTCTAATTCTCCCTGGTTCAAGCGCCATATCATCATAAATAATAAGCATATCATCAGTGGCAATATTGAAATATGCTTTTATCTCTTGTACAGCAGTTCCTGATAAATTCATATAAGTTGTTGGTTTAAATAAGATAACGGGTTCGCCAAAGATGGTCTCTTTAGTATACAAACCATTAAAAGCGACCTTATCAATACTAAAACCCAGTGAGTCAGCTAGTGAATCGACAACGCGATAGCCAAGGTTGTGCCTTGTCTTTTCATATTTCTTTCCGGGGTTACCTAATCCAACGATTAATTTCATACGTTTGTTCCTACTCAAATTATTATAGCAAGCCGCTTTGACGATAACATTCAAAAATACTTTGCTTATACCCTCGATAGTCTTAATGATGTAATATTTATCTTGTTAATATGAAAAAAGGTTTAAAAGAAAAAGGATTAGATCTCGTCAAAGGCTTAGCTATTGGCGTCTCGTTTATTATTCCGGGAGTCAGTGGCGGAACAATGGCTGTCATTCTTGGCATTTACGACAAAATCATCAATTCTGTTAATCTTCTCACTAAAAAATTCATCGAAGCCTTCAAGATTCTTCTTCCAATTGGTTTGGGAGCGGTTTTAGCAATTCTTATTTGTTGGTATCCATTTAAATTAGCATTCGAACACATCATGATTGTAATGGTAAGCTTGTTTGCTGGTTTTATAGTTGGTGGCATGCCGGGAATATTCGATGAAGTAAAAAGCCAAAAAATGAAACCTATATATATCGTTGTGTGTGTCTTGGCGATTATTTTATCAGCGGGTCTTGGGTTTCTGTCTGTCAGCCTCGAATTGAATATTCAGTCTTTGTACGATTCTCGTCCTTGGTGGCTATATGTGTTAGTTGTTATGTCAGGCGTTATTTCCGCTTTCGCCCTTGTTGTACCTGGTATCTCAGGTTCGATGATTATGATGGTTTTAGGTTTTTATACTCCGACTCTCAACTTGATAGATAATTTCTTGTCTTGGACGAATATCGGTAGCTCAATTTCAATTCTTGCTTGCCTGGTTGTCGGGGCAATCGTAGGTGTTTTCATCGCCTCGAAAACCATGGCTTTACTTTTAAAACATTTTCGAAACGGGACATTTTATGCAATCATCGGTATTATCATTGGATCTTTAATCGCTATTTATTACAACTTCGAAATATATGAATATTATATGACAGTAGGATTTAGATGGTGGGAGGTTTTATTAGGGGGTGTGGCTTTAGTGATTGGTATCGCGATTACTTATATGTTTGTCCGGTTTGGACGTAAAGATAAAATGCTTATGGAGGATTCGAAACAATGAACGAAGTATTTTTGTCGGCAATCGAAGGACTCGAAAACGTTGGGCGCTTTTGGGATATGGGTGCTTGGGAAATGGCCTTTCTCCTTTGGCTCAATAGTTTACACGGCACCTTTATTGATTATGTCTTTCTTATCATAACTTTTTTGGGTGATAAAGGAATTGTGTGGATTACTTCCGGAGTAGTCATGCTCTTCTTTAAAAAAACACGCCGCATGGGCATTTATGTTATCGCTACCTACGCTGTAATTGGTGGCACAAATAATTTTATTATTAAACTATTAACAGATCGTTCCCGCCCATTCTATGGCAACACAATAGCCATCTATCCCGCCGCACAAAGCCTACAAGATTTTGCTGTGAGTATTTTTTATGGCGATGGCATAATTCTTGGCTTTGCAGAAATCCCGGATAGCACATCATTTTTCTCTGGTCACACCGTAGCTTCAATAGCATGTGCAATGATGATGTTTATGCACAACAAAAAGTTCGGTATACCAGCTCTCATTCTCGCTTCCATTATCGCCTTCTCTCGGTTGTGGCTTGGTGTTCACTGGCCGACTGATGTTATCTTTGGAGTCATTTTTGCGATAGGCGCGGCGATTGGTTTATATTATCTTCTTCGTTTCATTGAACCAAAAGTTCTAAAACTTGTCGCAAAACTATTTAATAAAGACAAGACCGCTGAAGCAAATCCCGAATAACAACTACAATTAGAGCACTATGTGCTCTTTTTTATTAATGTTCTTTTTAAGCAAAACTTATTGAAAACTATTATAAAGGAGCATATACTTTTGTATTGACAACTCTGTCAACGAAAGAATGTATGCCAAAAACACCTGAGCAAAATCAACAAATAAAAGATGAACGTCGCGCGAATATTTTAAATACCGCTTTGCGTCTTTTCGCTGTATATGGTTACGATTCAGTTGTAATCAATGATATAACTCGCGAAGCAAATTGCTCGCACGGCCTTTTTTATCATTATTTTAAAAATAAAGTTGCTCTTTTTTTAGATTTAATGAAAATTGCCGAGGAGAGAACTTTTCGCAAACGACACGAGGAACAATCACTTAATAAAATGCCGGCTATTGACGCCATCCGCACCATCGTTTCTCACATGATTGACGAAATATATAGCGACAACGAATCAATTTACTTCCTCTATATGTTCGTGAATATGCACTTGCAAAAAACATTGCCATTACCACCTAAAGAAAAGGAAAGAGGCAATAAAAAATCGTTTTTCCACTACTTCATCGATTTGATTGCTCGCGGACAAAAAGAAGGAGATGTCTCTGGTGGAGACCCAAAAGAATTCGCTATTATCTATTATTCAATTATAAAAGGCTTGTGTTACACGCGCATCAATATGGTCAAGAAGAGCGCCACAAAGCCGAGTCCAGACATCATCATGAATTTGTTTATAAGAAAGGGAAACTATTAATGTTCAAATTATTTCGTTTTTTAAAACCAAAAATTTGGCTGATTATTATTGTTTTCATCTTGATTGGGGCCCAATCTTATTCGCAGTTAAGCCTGCCTCGATTGATGGGCGAAATAGTTGCAAATATTACGAGTCCGGCCGGAGCAGATAACACTTTTATTCTTCGCAAGGGCTTAGAGATGTTCGCGTACGCTGGAGCGACAATCGTAATTGCGTTAGCAACTTCTCTAAGTGTTTCTTATGTCGGTGCATATTTTGGTAAAAAGGTGCGATCCGAAGTGTTTAAAAAAGTTCTCGCCTTTTCACCTGGAGACTATGATCGAATCGGTACAGCTTCACTTATGACTCGTACTACTAATGACGTCGAGATGGTTCAAACAATCGTTATTATGGGGCTTAGAATCATGGTCATGTCGCCTGTTATTATGGCTATTGCCATTGTTCAGGTTTTAAGAACCGACCAGCAACTCGCTCTCATTCTCGCTTTTTCAATTCCTTTAATCATCATCACGATCATTATTCTCTTCGCGATTGCTATGCCACTATTTAAGAAACTGCAAATCGCAATCGATGAAGTTACTAAGGTCTTGCGGGCTTCATTAACCGGCGTTCGTGTCGTTCGGGCTTTTAATCAAGAAGAAAAAGAGCAAAAAAGATTTGCCAAGGTTAATCAACATCAAACAAATATTGTTGTAAAAGTTGGCCGGACGATGTCTTTTGCCAGCCCCCTTATTTCGATTTTCTTTGATTTAACATATTTTGCGATTTTCCTCTTTGGATTCGCAATTATCGACGGTACCGCAAATGCTGCACGTTTAGATAACATTCTTGTTACTTCGCAATATGCTATGCATATTATGATGTCGTTTTTAATGTTTTCTATGCTTTTGATTAACATCCCTCGTGCCGGGGTCAGTGCCCGCCGCATCAATGAGGTTTTAGACACAAAAATTGTCATCAAGGACCCAGACAATCCTGCGACCGCTCCTAATGAATTTTACGGTCATGTCCGTTTCGAAGATGTCACTTTTACTTTCCCGGACTCAGAAGTACCAACCTTACAAAATATTACTTTTGAAGCAAAACCAGGCCAAGTGACTGCAATTATTGGTTCAACCGGAAGTGGAAAATCTTCAATTATCAATCTTATCCCCCGCTTTTACGACATATCCAAGGGACATATTTTTGTCGACGATGTCGATGTCCGTGATTATGCACAAAAAGACCTGAGAGATAAGATTGGCTTTGTTCCTCAACAAGCTCTGCTCTTCTCGGGAACAATCCGCGATAATATGCGCTTCGGAAAACCAGATAGCACTGATGATGATATCAAGGTCGCTTTAGAAGTCGCGCAAGCCACTCGCTTTGTGGCCAAAAAAGAAAACGGCTATGATGCGGAAGTATCACAGGGCGGCAAAAACTTTTCAGGCGGGCAAAAACAGCGGATTGCTATCGCTCGCGCCCTCGTAAAAAAACCCGAAATCTATATTTTTGATGATTCGTTTTCAGCTCTTGATTTTAAAACCGATATTCGCCTTCGCACTGCGCTTAAAGAATATACCAAAAAGGCATCGGTAATTATCGTTGCTCAACGTGTTTCATCCATTATGGATGCCGACAATATTCTCGTCTTAAATGAGGGGAGAATTGTTGGACAAGGAAAACATCAAAGCTTGTTAAAAAATTGCAAGGTTTACCAAGAAATTGTTTTCTCACAAATGGATGAAAGTGAAATAAAACGTACGCTTGAAATTAAGAAACAAGTTCTTCTAACAGAAGGAGGTGACGAATAATGCCTCGTTCAACTGATTCAATGATGGGTGCAAAACCCAAAAACATTAAAAAGGCGGCATCGCGAATACTAGCTGATTTTCGTCCTTTGCTCGGCACCTTTATTTTTGTCATTATCATTCTTCTTGTTTCTGCGACTCTATCGGTTTTAATGCCAGTCTTGTTAGGTGATTTTGTCAACGACTTTAAAAATTTAGCGACACAGGTTGAAGGTGTTTTTGTTATTAATTGGCCAGAAGTTTTTAAGCAAGTAATAATAATGTTTTCTTTTTATGTTGGATCAGCCTTATTAATGTGGCTTGCTGACTGGATTGTCGTCAAAATATCGGCTGATTATGCTTATAATATTCGCGCCAAAATTAAGGGGAAGCTCGATCGTTTGCCGCTTAGTTATTTTGATAAACATGCTTATGGCGAGATTTTATCTCGAGGCACGAATGACGTCGATAATATCTCACGTCACATGAGCAGCATCATTAATCAAACCATCTTAGGTGTTTCGATGTTTATCGGCGTCGTTATCGCTATGTTCGTCACCTCCTGGGAACTAGCCTTAGTAGCAATCGCAATCTTGCCATTCACTATCCTTTTCACGGTTCTAATCGCTGTCAACGCTCAAAGAGAGTTTAAAAAATTCCGCGCTCATTTAGGTAAGTTAAATTCGATTACCGAAGAAAATTACTCTGGTTTTAAAATTGTTAAGCTTTTTAATAAAGAAAGCGATGTGGCTGCATCCTTCGAACAAGTTAACGAAATAATGATGAAGGCCGACTGGAAATCACAGTGGCTTTCAGGCTTCATTTTCCCAACCATGCGCTTTATTGGTAACCTCGGTTTTATCGGCGTCAGTGTCGTGGGTGGTATATTGGAAAACCCCGGCAACATGGTTGCGTTCTTCCTGTTTTTACAAATGTTCCAACAGCCTTTCCAACAAATTGGACAAATCTCAAGTATTATTCAGTCGGTTTTAGCTTCTGGAGAACGTATTTACGATCTTCTTGATGAAGTTGAAATGGAACTTGAACCAAGTGATGCAATCAATAGTGAAGACGGCATTAAAGGTGAGATTGTTTTCGATAATGTTGAATTCGCATACACTATTGATAAACCACTAATTCGTAACTTTAACCTCAAGGTTAACACTGGAGATAGTATTGCCATTGTCGGCCCAACCGGTGCCGGCAAAACAACAATTGTCAATCTCATCATGCGCTTTTACGATGTGAATAGTGGTCGTATCCTTCTTGATGGTATTGATATCCACAATTATCGACGTGGCGTTCTTCGTGGAGCCGTCGGTATGGTGTTACAAGATACTTGGCTTTTCTCGGATACAATTCGCGAAAACATCCGTTACGGACGCAATGATGCGACCGATGAAGAAATTGAAGAAGCAGCCAAACAAGCCCACGCTGACCACTTCATCAAAACCTTACCCGGAGCATATGATTTCGTTCTTAACGAAGATGGCACCAACATCTCGCAAGGACAGCGACAACTGCTAACAATCGCAAGAGCCATTGTGTCGAAACCTAAAATTCTTATTTTAGATGAAGCGACATCAAGCGTTGATACGCGCACTGAACTAGCTATTCAAGACGCGATGAATGGTATGATGATTGGAAAAACGAGTTTTATTATTGCCCACCGCCTTTCGACTATTAAAAACGCGAAAGTGATTATTGTTATGCAAAAAGGACAAATTGTTGAAATTGGAAACCATCAAGAATTATTAGCGAATAATGGTTTCTATGCTGATTTGTATAATGCTCAGTTCTCTGGACGCAACCCTCTTGCCGAACCAGAAGCTGAAAACGGAAACGAAACGCAAAAAGCTATTTAAAAAGTTGTATTAAGACGCCACGAACCAAATGTGGCGTTTTCTTTTACAAATTTATCTAGAACGCACAATTTTCGATTTATGATAAAATTGCTGTGCGAGTAACCTATGGCCAATCAAATAGAAATAAGTGTTATTATTCCTGTCCGTAATTCCGAAAAACATCTTTCGTCTTGTCTTTTCAGCGCTGTTTCTCAAGATTTTGCTAAGCCTTATGAGGTTATCGTTATCAATAATGGTTCTACCGACAACAGCAAAGATATTATTGAGAAATATTCGAAGAGATATAAAAATATACGTCATATTATTACCGAAGGGCTTTCGGTAGGCTTTGCCCGTAAAAGAGGTGTTGACGAAGCAAGAGGAAAATACATTTGTTTCCTTGATAGTGATGATATGTATAAGCTTTCATTTTTAAGAATTATGTACGACACAATCGTCTTGCACTCAGCCGATATCGTTAATTGCTCATATGTAAAGATAAAACCGAACGGACGCATTACTCGCAATATTTTAGCGCGCCAAAGAGTTTTGGATCGCCAAGGCGGTGTCAAATCCCTTCTACGCGATTTTAATATTCGCGGTTATATGCCGATGAAAATGTATCGAGCTGATTTAATCAAAGAAACTAAGCTACCAATATCGACAAAACTGATAATGTTCGAAGATTTTCTGATTAATTTTGCGTTATACGCCAAAGCGAAAAAATCAATTACTATAACCGAACCTTTGTATTTTTATCGAAGGACCGATGAATCGGCAACAACGAACTTATCGAGTAACCGAACCGATTTACACCTTAAATGTTTCGCTGCCGTTCGCTATTTGGTCGAGAATACAAATGATCCAGTTATCATTAAAGAATTTTTTAAACGTCGCTTCCGTTATTGGCTTTCAATCTTTGCCGACGTTTTTCTTTCACGTATTGTAAATGCTCGGCCTTTTATTGCGGAGTTAAGACAGGCAGAAAAAACAAAACGCCTTATCATGTCAGACAAACCTCTTCCTATTCAAGGTATGCCTTGGGAAGATTTAATTAAAGAAATTCAATAACGATCTTTTATTATAATAAAAACGCTTACATAAGCAATTTTAGTTATTTTTAGGCAATATCTATGATATTCTTGTATCGGTGAGCTTTTAACGGCTCATAAAAAGTATAAAGGAGAGCACAAATGGCTAAAAAATACGTTTACAACTTTAAAGAAGCTCATGGTCTCGGAAAAGAACTCCTTGGTGGAAAAGGCGCCGGTCTAGCAGAAATGACCCATATCGGTATTTCTATTCCTCAAGGTTTTACAGTTACAACTGAGGCATGTACGCTTTATTACGAAAGCGGCAAAAAACTTCCCGACTATCTAGTCAAGGAAATTACTGACGCAATTCACGGCATCGAAAAGGAAACTGGTAAGATTTTTGGCGGTTCACACAACCCCTTACTCGTCTCGGTTCGTTCCGGAGCACGCGCCAGCATGCCAGGCATGATGGACACAATCTTAAACCTAGGTTTAAACGACAAAACTGTCGAATCGATGGCAAAGGAAACAAACAATGAGCGTTTCGCATACGACTGCTATCGCCGTTTTATTGTTATGTTTAGCAATAT
>JAAZFR010000059.1 GCA_012971835.1 Erysipelotrichia bacterium | reverse complement strand
AGAAAAAGCATTATTGTTCTCCATCTTTTTCTTCATCGACTGGTTTTGCTTCTATTTCTTTAACATCTGGTTGATCAATTATTTGCCCAGGCTGTTGGGGAAATGAATATCCAGGATAACCATAAGGCGGTGGGAAAGGATATGGATAAGGAGGCTGCTGAGGATTAGCTTGCGCTTGTTTGGCTTGGCGATGGGCCTCGATAATTTTTGCAGCTTCGATATCTTCGGGTAGATCGCCAAAGATGTTTTTGCCGGCAAAGAACAAAATAATCATTTTGAAAAAAAGCAATACCATCACAATTGATGTATAAACGACATAAAGAGCGAGTATTAAAAGAAAAATGGGTGAAAGGACGACATAAAGAAGACCTTGACCAAAAAACTGAAGGAACTTAATCATTCTCTATTTCTCCTTTCCTGTGCTTATAATTTTATCTTTATGAGCCAGCATAAACAATAGACTGTTTGCTAAACAAACAAGCGACACCAATAATGGATATATGCCGGTTAGGAGTAGACCTAACGGATCAGGTACGATTGGATATAAGAAAGCAAAGAGAAAGAGAAAGACAATCAAAGAAACGCCAAAGGCGATAAGGGTCTTTTTATTTCTTTGAGCAACATGACTGAAGATAAGAAAAAACATGAAATAAAAAGAAAGAGCTAAAAGCAAATAAGCACCGCTCGGAAGAAAAAAGGCAAAGGGAACAATTAAGACAAGCCAACCAATCACAATTGATGAATATAACGTGGTGTTAAGGGGTTCGTCATTAATGACATAACCGAATTTATTGATTTCGAAGTAGACAACAATATAAGAAAAAACCATTTGGACCAAAGCCAAGAAAAATAAGAAAGTCGGAATAATTATATCGACATTAGTTGAAGCCGTTACTTGCATAATACCTTTGAAAGTATCGATGACATTGACTTCAAAAAGAACGTTAATTAAAGGAATCGTTAAGGCCGAAAATAATCCTTGAGCAATACTAGTAATCAAAATAATCCATATAGCGTGCAATCTGTATTTAATGAACAAACCAAATAGATAGCCAGTGATAAGTGATGGTAGAACATAAAATATCGTAAATGACATATCAAAAATGGTTACTAGTAGACACAACGCGATTGTCGCAAAGGCGTAGATTACATAGTAACGGTGTTTACAAAACAAGAAAACAATAGCCGAACTTAGTGGCAAAACAATCATTAAGAAAAGGGAAACAACGGGCACCAGGGCAGCAATTAGGGAAAAAATAGCATTAACGGCAGCCATGATCGCCATGTAAGTAATATTTTGTGTTAGAGTTTCGCGTTTGCTTAATAAACCCATATCGTTATTTTAGCACACGCATTATAGTTAGCGTCTTTCATCGAATAAATTCCCTGCTTTCATTCTTAACGAGATTTTCCACAAATTTAGAAAACTTTTTAATTAGTGAAAAGAAATTTCCACAAAAATGCAAAAAAGATGATATAATAATGTTGGGAGAAGAATATGCTATTCAAAAGAGAACTGTACCTTTCACGTCTTAGGGAATATTACGACATTGACTTAATTAAGGTTTTAACCGGAATTCGTCGCGCCGGAAAATCCAAGATTCTCGAGCAGATTATCGATGAGTTAAAAGAGCGAGGCATTGATGAATCGCATATTGTTTTTATCAATTTTGAAGATTTGGATTTTCAGTATCTTGATACGGCAAATAAACTTAATGACTATGTCAAAACAAAAATGGTTACTGATCAAAAATATTATCTCTTCTTTGACGAAATACAGCACGTTAAGGATTTTGAGAAAGCCATCGCTTCTTTAAAAGCAACACGCAATTGTTCAATTTTTGTCACCGGGAGCAATTCAAAACTCTTATCCGGCGAACTCGCCACTTTGCTTGTTGGTCGTACCGTCGAATTTAAAATCTTCCCTTTTACTTATAAAGAGTCGATCGGCTATTTAGAATTGCTCGGAAGAGAGATTAAAGCCGATTTCTTTTTTGACTATTTAAAATGGGGAGGCTTTCCCCAGAGATTTAACTTTGTGAATGAAAGTGATATAAAACAGTACATTGAGAGTATTTACAATGGCATTATCTCAAAAGACATTTTCAAACGCGATTCAGCAATTGAAGAGTATAAATTTAAATCAATCTGCGCTTATATCCTCGCCAATGCCGGGAAGGAATTTTCGGCGGCTAATATCGCTAATT
>JAAZFR010000058.1 GCA_012971835.1 Erysipelotrichia bacterium | reverse complement strand
TGATATCCTATTTTTATTGTTGTCTATTTAATCTCAGATTTTATCAATCCAACCTTCGATGAATTTTCCGTTTCTAAGCATCGCGATTTCTTCTTTGTAAGGTGGCTTATTGTTGATGTATGGTGTTTCTAATATTTTGGGTATATTTTCTAAACGAGGATGCTTAATATAAGCGTGAATCGTCTCAAAGCCGATTTCGCCATAACCGATATTCGCATGGCGGTCTTTATGAGCCCCCATCACGTTTTTCGAATCATTAACATGTAAACAAAGCAATTTATTAAGTCCAATTACTTGATCGAATTTTGCTAAGACTTCATCGACATTATGCACATTTATGCCCGCATCGTTAATATGGCAAGTATCAAGACACACACCAAGGCGATCTTGATGACGAGCATTCTTTATAAGATGACTGATTTCTTCAAAATTTGCGCCAACTTCTGAGCCTTTGCCTGCCATCGTTTCCAGCGCTATTTTGACGTTAGTACCATCTTTATCTAAAACCTCATCTAAAGCTTCAACAATCGATTCTAAACCGACTTCAATGCCTGAACCAACATGGCTACCGGGATGAAGAACAAGGATAGAAGCTCCGAAAGCTTGGACTCTTTTTAATTCTTGAATTAAAAAAGCTTTTGATGACTCATAGACGGAGGAATTTGTCTTATTGCCAATATTGATAATATACGGAGCGTGAACAACTATTTTACTTTCATCAATGCCTGCTTCTTGAATTAGTTTTCGGCCTTCTTTAATTTTTAATTCATCGGTTGGTTTGCGAATCGAGTTTTGAGGCGCTCCTGTATAAAACATAAAGGTGCTTGAGCCATATGATAAAGCTTCCTTGACGCTGCCCAGATAAAAATCTGGACCAGACATCGAAACATGCGAACCAATGTATAATTTACTCATTTTTATTACCTTCCTTTTTATATCGCTCAACTCGTTGCCGACGAATGTCTTTGCGAATAATTTCGCGACGATGTTTTCGTTTTACCTTAGCCACGGCTTCACGGACTTTTTTCTTATAGCCTGGTTTCACGACATTTGTTTTCGCTTTTGAAGTAGCGTACTTAATTTGCCGTTCGAGTTCCGAATCGATTTTCTTCTTATTAGTTTTACGGCGAGTGAGAGAATTTGTTTCTATAATTGTATCATTTTTGAGTTCCAAGTATGAGAAAGATGCTCCCTGTTCAATCAATTGCTCGATGCGATTGCTCGAATCAGCATTGTAAAAGGTATAACAACGTCCTTTAGCTCCAAAACGACCCGTTCTTCCGGCGCGGTGAAAATAGTAGTTTGAATCTTTTGGTAAATTGTAATTTAAAACTTCGGTTACATCTTTAACGTCGAGACCTCGCGCTACTAAATCACTAGCGACAATAATTCGGCATTTATTACTAGCGATCAGTTTGTACGCTGATTTTCGCTCTCTTACACTCATATTACCGTGAAGAGTGATATTTTTATGACCTACACTAGATAAATATTGGCTGATGATTGTCACTTCTTCACGACGGCTTGCAAAGATTAGTAAAAGATAAGGATTAAAAGTCTCGATAAATACTTTTACAGCTTTCAAATTATCGCCGTGTTTAATATCGATGGCATAGTGGGTTACGGATTTGGCAGTTTTTATATCATCCATTTCAACAACAAAGTCAGCACCGACATACTTTTCTAAACGCTTACGCAGATTAAACTCGAGCGTTGCTGAAAAAACCATGATTTGCGGAGGGCGTTTAATTTTTTTGTAAATGGCATCAACATCGACAAAATACCCCATCTCCATCAGCATATCTGCTTCATCTAATACAAATGTATTAACTTGACTTAAATCAAGTAATGATAAATCACTTATAATTGTCTTAATTCTCGTTGGTGTGCCAACAACAATGTGTGGGATTATCATTCCTTCGCGGTAAGATTTCTCCGTTTCTTTTCCACCTGTAAATAGCTTAACATTCAGATTAGAATAATCTTCTTTAAAAGAATTGATAAACGAAAATATTTGTTTAGCCAGCTCTCTAGTTGGGGCGATAATGATGGCTTGTAATGAGGATAGATCGGTTTTTAAGTTTTCGATAATCGGAACGAGAAAAGCGTGAGTCTTGCCGCTTCCGGTTTCACTTTGGGCAACGAGGTTTCCACCTTTTAGCGCTTTGGGAATAACTCTTGTCTGAATTGAACTAGGTGAAATAAAGCCTTGACGAGCGAGGCTATTAACCATTTTTTCACTTAAATTGAATGATTTAAAACTCATAATTTACTCCTTGATAATTATACACGGAATAAAGAGGCTTATGCTATGATTAAACATATGAATGTTTTTGTTGCAAATCCTCACGGTTATTGTACAGGTGTCGTTCGCGCTATCGAACTTGTTAAGAGGGTCCGCGAAAGCCATCAAACCGGTGATGTATTTGTTTTAGGGAGTATCGTCCATAACGAAGATGTTATAAATGAACTAACTATGTTAGGAATTACGACTCTGCGCGATAAGAGTAAAACACCTAGCCAGATTCTTAGAGAACTTCCTGAGCGGTCTATTATCGTTTTTACCGCTCATGGTCATGACACAGCTCTTGAACAAATCGTCAAAGAAAAAATGATGATTGCCTACGATGCTACATGCCCGATGGTGAATACAAACCACCATATCATTAAAAACGAACTAAAAAATAGTCATCAAGTTATTTATATCGGCAAGAAGAATCACCCAGAAGCAATGGCTGCCGCCTCGATCAGCAATGATGTTATATTAATCGAAAAAATCGAGAACCTCGATTTAGATATAATCCAAGATTCATCGCCATTAGTAATTAATCAGACAACACTTTCTCATCTCGAATTAAGAGCTTTGCATGAAACGATAGTAAAATTAATTCCTCGCGCTCGTCTTGCCGACGAAATATGCAGCGCCACTCTTCTTCGCCAAAACGCTGTGCTTAAACTACCAAGAGAAACGCAACTCGTCTATGTTGTTGGCGGAGAAAATAGCAGCAATACGGCTTCGCTTGTTAAAATAGCGAGTAAACATTTACCTTTTGCTAGAATTATTCGTATTTTAAACGAAAGGGAGATTAATAAAAAAGACCTTATAGGTCTTGAATATGTCGCGGTTGTATCTGGGGCCTCAACGCCTTTAGAAACGACGAATCGTGTCGTTGAATTACTCAAGAAGCTTTAATTACTTTGGGTGTTTCTTCGTGATTGATGGCGATAATTTCTAAATCACTATCCATTTCTTGTAATATCTTACTCATCTGCGAAATAAAAATGCGCTCAATTTCGTGTGGTAAATCAAGATAGTTGTATTTTCGAGCGATGATATCACGCCGCACATGATGAGGGGCATCGCCGCTTATATAAAGATCATATCCTTCAAGAAGAGCATTTTGATAAAAATAACTCCCCCCACCGCCGATGATGGCCACTGTCTGAATTTCTTGTTTGCCAGCTGATGTCAAAAGGCCATAAGGAACTTTTAATAATTGTGCAGCTTCTTTAGCAAAATTCTCGACCTTCATTTTGGTGCGAAGACGTCCGCCCCGTGCCATCGGAGCAGTTTCCAAGGGTTTGACATCAAGTAAGCCAAGGGCTGAAGCTAAAGCATCATTCATGCCGTCTTTGCCACTGTCGAAATTAGTGTGCATGCTATAAATTGGAATTTTTAGGGCATCGACTTTTTCGGTTAGTCTCTTTTTGATTTCATCGCTTTTAAAAACGCGATAGCGAGTGCCGTACAAATAAGGATGATGAGTTAAGATGAGGTCAACATTAGGATTTTCTAGTTGTTCGATTCTATGCATTACTTCTTCATCAAAATCAAGACAGACAACGATTGTTCGCGTTTCTTCTTTTAATTGACCGGTCATTAAACCAATATGATCGCCTTTGTCGGCCAATCGTTTAGGAAAACGCGTTGCGAGTTTGCGAATTAAGGCTTTAGTTTTCATATCTTTTTAATACCTCTTTTTCTTCGATCATCTTAGCTTTTATATTATCAGGCAAATCCTTTTTTAAAAGGATATTGATTTTGTGTATTAATCTCTTTGCGTGATTTTTGAATTCGGGACTTTTAATAATGATTGGACCGTGGCGATATTCGAAGTCGCTATAAGAATGTTTCTCTTTCCTTTTAACGAATCTGATAATCTCATAGAACTTGTTCTTGTCACTTACTAACTTCTCATCACCGATGGAATATCCTATTTGAGTGAGATAGCGGCGAACTTCGCCAATTGATGTATGCGAATCAGTAATAATTGTTTTTACGTTTGCTAGGTTATCTAAACCGTTTCGAAGGATGGAAATTATCGTCTCACCTCCTAATCCAGCTAAGACAAGAGTGTCAACATCATCGCTTAAAACACTGATTCCATCTTGGAAAATTGGCACTAAACGAGCAGAAATGCACTCATTAAGATTACTTTGGAGTATTTGATAAGGTCCACTTTTATTTTCAATTCCATAGCCAAGCGATATTTTTCCTTGTTCGGCTAAATAAAGAAGCAGTTTACCGTGATCAGCACCGACATCGGCGACTACCGCTTCGCTATCAACAAAGCTCGCAATTGCTTCTAATCGCTTTCCCAGTTTAGTCATCGTGAATCGCGGAAGTCTCCTAAGCGTTTTGCTCTTGTTGGGTGACGAAGTTTACGAATAGCTTTTGCTTCAATTTGACGGATACGTTCACGAGTGACACCAAATTCGCGACCAACTTCTTCAAGGGTGCGAGGACGATTATCATCGAGTCCGTAGCGAAGGCGAAGAACGCGCTCTTCACGATCAGTCAAATCTTTCATCACTTCATATAATTCATCTTTTAAGAGCGACTTAGTCGTAAATTCGACAGGGGATTCGGCTTCTTTATCTTCGATAAAATCACCGAGATGTGAATCTTCTTCTTCGCCAATTGGCGTTTCTAGTGAAACAGGATCAAGTGCAATTCTTTGAATCTCGCGAATGCGCTCAGGGGATAGAAATCCTTCAAGTTCTTCGGATATTTCTTCAGCAGTTGGTTCGCGACCAAATCTTTGGACGAGTTGGCGCTGAACGCGTTTCATTTTATTAATTGTTTCAACCATATGAACTGGAATACGTATTGTCCGTGCTTGGTCAGCGATGGCTCTGGTGATCGATTGACGAATCCACCATGTTGCGTAAGTAGAAAATTTAAAACCTTTGGTGTAGTCAAATTTATCGACTGCTTTCATCAAACCGAGATTGCCTTCTTGAATCAAATCAAGGAAATCCATGGCTTTACCACGGCTATAGTGTTTAGCGATGTTAATGACCAAGCGTAGGTTGGCGTTAATCAATTCGTTTTTAGCAACCATGTCGCCATCAAGAATGCGCTGAGCGAGAATGGGTTCTTCTTCAGGTCTTAACAAATCAACGCGACCAATTTCTTTAAGATACATCTTAACCGAGTCGTTTACCTTTACTTCACCGGTCGCGATTTTGGACAAATCATCGACTTCTTCGAGGTCTTCTTCATCGTTGTCTTCATCTTCATCAAGCAAATCTTCTTCCTCGATAACTTCGCCTTTTGCGAGCTCCTTGCTAATAACCTCAACATCGATGTCATCAAGTTCAGCTTCGGCGTCGATATCGGAAATTACATCCACTCCTTTGCTCTTTAAAAAAGCAATTAAGGAATCAACATCTTCATCGGATAAGTCGAGGTGTGACGTTTGATCTAAAACTTCGCTCATATCGATGAAACCGCGTTCTTTAAATGTTTTAACAATTCTTTTCTTGATCGTTTCTAATGATTCAATTTCCTCGTCTTCATCAATTATGATGATAGGTTCTTCATCATCGACAACCTTCTTTTTACTTTTGCTTGTCGCTTTAGCGGGTTTCTTGTTTTTTTCGATCTTCGTAGATTTTTGTTTCAAAATTTTACTCTCATCTACTTTTTTGCTTTTTTTAACTTTAAGAGTTTCTTCCTCTTTAACAAGTTGTTCCTTATTCTTGGCCATATATTCTCCTCTTCGGTTATTTACCGACTTTTTTCATTTTGCGGCGATTGTAATCATCGATAATGCGAGCCTGTTCGCGTGGCGTCTTACCAATCAATGATTTTTTTAAAGCCTCTTTTTCGTATAAGTTTTGTGTCTCTTCCTTAATGACGTTTTTAACCTCAATTAAGGTTTTCTCGTTCGGTTTCGGATAGAGATTTTTGACATTGAGGCTCTTTATTTCATCGATAATCTCGTCTTTATTTACCGACTCCTTTAAGGCTATTTCATTAATTAGGAGAGAAACATCCAGTTCATCGTGTTTAGAAAGATAGTCGATAATGTGCAAGGCAATATGTCTATACACTTCTATATAGAAGAATTGGACATTCTGCTCATAGAAGTCAACCGCACTTCGATCTTGAAACATATTATATAGCAGTTGCCTTTCGGCATTTTGAAGTCTTCTAAGGTCTTTGCGGAAAGGTTTAAATTCCATCTCGGGAAGATTGGCAACTTGCGCACTGGCAACACGACTTTTATTACGACCCTCTTCAACGAATTTAGCAATCGCTTGTGGCTCGAAGCGCGTCACTTTAGCCAACTTAAAAAGGCGATTATCTAAATCGATTCCTTTAGGAATTTGAACTAGGGTTGGCAAAAAGTGGTTGATGACTTTTTGACGGTCTTCAAGTGATCCAAGGGGGTTCGTATGCTGATAATAGTTCAACGCAAATTCGAAAGGATCAACAAGCATATTTAAATACTTGCGAAGTTTTTCCTCGCCTTCACTTTGTAAAATATCATCAGGATCTTTTTCGTTTCCTGGTTCAGAGACAAGGCGATATTTAACACCGGCACCATCTAAAACACTCATGATGCGCATCATCGCCATTTGACCGGCACTATCGCCATCAAGGCAGAGGCGAATTTCAACATTTAATCTTCTTAAGACTAGTGCTTGCTCTTTTGTCAGAGCTGTACCCATGATTGCAATCGCTGATTTAACGCCAATTTTATCGAGGGCAAAAACATCCATAAAACCTTCTAGTACATAAATGTAGCCATCATGTTTTGCCGAAAGTTTAGCGTTGTGGAAATTGTATAAGATTGAACTCTTATGAAAAAGTTTGGTTTCTGGTGAGTTAACATACTTTGGTCCTTCGGTCTCATCAAAGAGTTTACGGGCGCTATAGCCGATAACCTTACCATCGATATCTTGAATTGGAAAAATAAGCCGACCAGCATTCGAATCGGAAGTTCCGTTCGCTTTGGCTAAAGCAATACCAATGCTTTCAATAGTCTTTAGACTATAACCTTTTTGTTCTAAAAAGGATATCGTACCTTTGCCATCTTTGATGGCGTAGCCAAGACGAAAACGTTCTTGCTGATCCTGATCGATATGCCTTTTGGCAAGGTATTCGCGGGCAGCCGCGCCTTCTTCCGTAGCTAGTCCAAATTGATAATAAGTCGTTAAATCTTCAATACACTCATGAAGAGGGATCAACGTTTCATCAACATGAATTTGTTCATAAGGTTTATTAAGGCGAATGTCGGAAAAGCCGATGATTTCTGCTGTTTTACGAATTGCTTGAGTAAAAGGAATGCGTTCGTACTTTTCAACAAAGCTAATGGCATTACCACCCGCCCCACAGACGAAGCACTTAAAAATTTGCTTTTCCTTCGAAATCATCATCGAGGGATTTTTGTCATCATGAAAAGGACAAAGAGCCACAAAACTGCGACCTTTGCGAATCACATTGATATAACTTGAGATTACATTGACGATATCGGCTTGTTTGAGAATATCATCAACTAAACTCGATTCATATACCATGTATATGGCTTCCTCCTATTTATACTGAAAATGTACTAATTTAATACTAATAGAATAATTTGACAGTAAAGTAACTAACTAATTCGCTAATTGGTAGACGAATTTGATTCATCGTATCACGATCGCGAATGGTCACACTGTGGTCGGTAGCTGTATCGAAGTCAACGGTCACAGCGTATGGCGTTCCAATCGCATCTTGGCGGCGATAACGCTTACCAATGCTGCCGGTTTCGTCATAGACGACCGAAAAATACTTATTAAGTATCGATACGACTTCTTTAGCTTTCTCATTCAGCTGTTTGCTAAGTGGTAATATAGCAATCTTATATGGAGCAAGAGCGGGATGAAGCTTCATAACGATTCGCGAATCCTTTTCTAATTGTTCCTCAACATATGAATCGCACATGACAGTCAGCATCAAGCGATCGACACCAAACGAAGGTTCGATACAGTATGGAACATACTTCTCGCCTGTTTCGGCATCGAGGTATTCTAAAGATTCACCGCTATACTCCATATGGCGTTTTAAATCGTAATCAGTGCGATCGGCAATACCTAAGAGTTCGCCCCAGCCAAATGGGAATTCATATTCAATATCGCACGTTGCTTTTGAATAAAAAGCAAGTTCTTTTTTATCGTGGTCGCGATAACGCAATTTATCTTGATTGATACCTAAACTTTTTAGAAACTTTAAGGAATAGTTTTTCCAATATTCAAACCAATCGAGATCAGTGCCGGGACGGCAGAAAAACTCAAGTTCAGCTTGTTCAAACTCACGAGTGCGGAAGATAAAATTCCCAGGTGTAATTTCGTTGCGAAAACTCTTGCCGATGTTGCATATACCTAAAGGTAGCTTTTTCCTTGTCGACCGTTGAATATTCTTAAAATTTACAAATATGCCTTGTGCCGTTTCTGGACGAAGATAAACGACAGACTTTGAATCTTCAACGACCCCAATATGTGTTTTAAACATCATATTAAATTGACGGATATCAGTATAATCTGATTTACCGCACACTGGACAAGGAATCATTTTATCTTTGATAAGTTGATTCATTTCTTCGTTGCTGAGGCCATTAACATTAATTTCAGGATGAGTTTTATTAATAAGTTCATCTGCCCGATGGCGAGCACGGCAACTCTTGCAGTCGATTAACGGATCATTAAAAGCCGAAACATGTCCTGTCGCTTCCCAAACGCGAGGATTCATAAGGATAGAGGCATCGATCCCGATATTAGTCGGAGACTCTTGAACAAACTTCTTCCACCATGCCTTCTTCAAATTGTTTTTTAGTTCAGAACCTAATGGTCCATAATCCCAAGTGTTTGATAACCCTCCATAAATTTCTGAGCCTTGATAGACAAAACCGCTGGTCACCAAATGGTTCACGATCGTGTCAAATTCATATTTCATATGTATTCCTCCGCAAAAAAGATGCAAGCCGTTCAAGTCTATGTTGTTATGATTGGCTTGTCAACCTATTATAAGTGTATTTTATCTTTATTGCGTACCTTTTTCTAATAGAACAACGCTTTTGATACGCGTTCCAGAAGCATCTAGTAAGTAAATAAGCAATTCTTTTATTATTTCAAGGCATTCCCATTTTTCAAAAACAACGCGATTTAAATCTTCTGGTTTTGCCAAAAAGATTTGGCGAATAATTTCTAATTTCCGTTTTGAGCATTTTTGATGACGTAGAGCGTCGAAACAAGGCGTGGCGACAAATCCCCCATCTAGGTAAGAAATAGCCGTAATATCGCTTCTTTGACCGGAAATAACGCATTTTGTCACTTCGAGACCAAGACCCGCAGCCCTTAAAATCTCACCTGTATACAAAAGCGCTAATGTTAAAGCATCAAAACCCTCATCGAGAAGAAAGAGTACTTTATCTAAATAAGGATAAATTTTTCTTGCTTCTTCACTGGATATAACTTTATTTGTCAATTCGCCGATAAAGGATAAAGTTGATAAACTAGCGAGTTTTTCTTTGGCGCCTTGGAACGTTTCTAATACCGTTCCGGTTCGTAAAGAAAGTCCCTCTTTACCTCTAGTCAGTAAAAAGCGTGATTTTGTGTAAGGTTGGACGCTCGCCATGTTCTTACTAGCTATGCCGAGCACTCCTCTTGCTAAAAACGATAAGTTTTTCTCTTCGGTTATGATATTAACCATCGCATCTTTTTCTTTAAACGGAGTCAAGCGTGTGACGATGCCGATTATTTCCATTATTTATATCCGTATTCTTTAAGTAGACGTGGATTATTCATCCAGTCTTTTTTGGTTGCGACGTAAAGCTGCAAAAAAACTCGTTTGTTATATCTTTCTTCGAGTTCCTCGCGGGCTTTGATGCCTAGAGCTTTGATTCTCGTTCCGTCTTTGCCGATGACAATAGCCTTTTGCGAAGGCTTATCGACAATAATAATTGCTTCGATGACAACGGCTTTGCTTTTGTTTTGAAATTTTTCAACCGCGACAGCAATTTGATGAGGAACTTCTTCGCGCAGTTGCATCAAAACTTGCTCTCTGACTAATTCTTTGACAAAAAATTGTTCATCGCGATCACTAATTGAACCAGTTGGATAATAGCGCGGTCCCTCATTAAGGTGCGATTTGATGATTTTTAATAAATCATCGACATTAAATAAACGCAAAGCGCTCATCTCAACAATCTCAGCTTCACGAAAAAGAGAAAGATACTTGTTCTTAAGATTTTGAACTTGGTCAATTTTGGCTAAATCGATTTTATTAATCACGATAATTAAAGGACATTTAGGTTTTAATTCGGAGACAAGATAGTCATCTCCGTCACCAAATGGTTTTGAAGCATCAACGACCAAGACGATAGCCTCGACGTCATAAGTTGACGATAAGGCGCTTTGGTTCATAATTCGACCTAATTCATGGTGTGGCTTGTGGATACCGGGTGTATCGACAAAGACGATTTGATAATCGCTATCCTCATAGATACCTTTAATATTATCGCGAGTTGTCTGAGCTTTATTCGTGACAATCGAAATTTTCCGATTAATCAAGACGTTTAAAATTGTCGATTTACCGACATTAGGCCGCCCGATGATTGCCACAAAGCCCGACTTCATTTATAAATCACTTCCATCAAAGGCAAAAGGAAGAAGTTCAGCGATAGTCGTTTCTTTTAAAGCCCCACGAAGATTGGCCATATAAATAGGAGCATTCATTGGAAATAGTTCGCTGATAACTTGTCGACAGGCACCACATGGTGTAATTGGCGAGTCGGTATCACCGACAACTGCTAGTGCCACAAAATCATCTTTTGTCTTATGATCCATGAATGCAGAATAAAGAGCGTTTCTTTCAGCGCACATACTAAGGGGGTAGGAAGCATTTTCAACATTACTGCCGACATAAACGGATCCATCTTTACAAAGTAAGGCAGCGCCGACAGCAAAATGAGAATAAGGTGAGTAAGAGAGGCTTCTAGCTTCGATCGCGATGTTGATAAGTTCTTGTTTATCCATTATTTTTTCTCCTTGTCGAGGATTTGATCTTGTAAATCAAACATGATTTTTTCTTGGTCGGCATCTTGATGATCATAGCCGAGTAAATGAAGCATACC
>JAAZFR010000057.1 GCA_012971835.1 Erysipelotrichia bacterium | reverse complement strand
TATACATACAACGATTTTTCTAGCGAAGATCTAAGTCATGGTCTAGATAATCCCAAAACAATTGATGCCGGCAAAGCTCCTGTCCTTGTGACCGAGTACTTAGGCCATATGTTCCCCACCAAAGCCACCGATTCATCTGAGCGACGCATTATGCACGCCCTGAGGCACGCAAGAGTGATCGATGATAATTACAACTATCAAAACCTAGTTGGGGCTATCGGTTGGTGTTTTAGTGACTATTATACCCATCGCGATTTTGGCTCAGGTGATCATATCTGTCATCATGGCGTTTTAGATATGTTCCGCAATCCAAAATACGCAGCTAGTGTCTATGCCTCACAAAGCGATAATAAGTTTGTCTTCGAAGTCTTGTCTAATTTATCTCCTGGTGATTTTAGCGAAGCGATTGTCGGCGTGACATACATCGCCACGAACGCTGATTACGTTGAATTATATCGAAATGATACGTTCGTCAAAGCCTTTTATCCAAACCGCGGCAAATACCGCTACATGCCTCACCCTCTTATCGAAATCGATGACTATATTGGTGCCTCCTTTAGTGAAGAACGCTTTAAAAGCAAAGACGCCGAACGAATAAAAGATGCTCTTGCTTATGTCGCACTAAACGGTTTAAATAAATTGCCCTTTAGACATAAACTTCGCGTTGGTTTAGTCATGTTTAAACACAAGATGTCATACGATGACTTAGTCGAACTATGGAATAAGTATGTTGGCACTTGGGGTAATAAACTGACCGTCTTTCAATTTAAAGCCTATAAAGATGGCAAATTGATGGCCAGCAAGATGTTTGGTCAATCAACTGAATTTACCTTATCTGCCGAAGCGAATAAAACAGTCTTAATTAACGACGAAACATATGATGTTGTTCGTGTTGAAATCGCTCTTTTCGACCAATATAAAACATTGTGTAACTACGCGAGTTTTCCCATTACTTTCAAGTGTCAGGGACCGATTGCCATTCTTGGACCTAAAACCGTTCCTTTATATGGCGGAAGAATATCAGTATATGTGCGAAGTTTAAAAGGCAAGGGCAAGGCGGCTCTATATATTCAAAGTGACGACTACCAAAGCAAAGTTGAGTTTGACGTGAAATAGAAAAAGCGACCAATCGGTCGCTTTTAATTAACAAGTTAATTACTCAGCTTTTGTTTCTTTGTTTTCGGAAGCGATAGTCGCTCTTCTTTCATCGACTTCCTTGACGATTTGAGCGTATTTCTTTTCGTCAATCTTATAGAGAAATCTCGTAATTAAATATGCACCGACATAAAGCAAAAAGGGAACAAGTGTCATGACGGCCGCGAGAGTCACCATATCGTGCTGTCCGTTGGCGATCGCGGCATTAGCTTGAGTTATAATATTCAACTCAGGATCAAATCCTTTTTGAACTTCAAGTTCGGATATTTGTTCGGTTACAACCAAAGCACCACTGACAAGTAAGGTCAAATAAACGATACCTTGTTGAGCTGAACTGGCGAGTTTAGCGGTCAACGGTCTTAACGAGAAAGCAACGGCTTCTTTTCTTTCGCCGGTCTTCCACTCGTTATATTCGATGGTGTTTTCCATCATAATCAAGAGAATAAGATAAAAGATGCCTTGTCCGGCAAAGATGACGATGCCTAAAAGGTAAAGAAGAATTGGATAAGTTTTACCAATCGGTTCAACACCATTCAACGGTGCTCCGATGAAAAAGAAGACAACATGGCCAAGCGCCATCATCAAGAAGCTGATGAAAAGCAAGGTGTTTCGCTTTAAAAACTTAATCAAAACCGGGAACAAAAATTGCGCAAGAATTGTTCCGCCTGCATACATAATGGTAAATAGGAATTGAACGCTTCCGCCAACATCGTAGTTAAAGGTTAAATAGAAGTAGTTTAGACCTAGACCGTTAAGGATATTTGAGGCGATGTAGTAAATTAAAATAACAATGACAATCCAACGAAGTTGATCATTCGTCTTAAGCAAGCGGAACATATCGCCAAACTTTGTTTTTTGTGAGATTTTTTCTTGTTCGAGATTGCGCGCTGATTCTTTTGCGAAAAAAACTAAAATTAGTTGTGAAGCTAAGAAAACAACCGAGACAACAATGGCGATGATTCCGTAGTTTTCGACAGCGTTGCCACCGACAACCATCGGAACAATTCCGCCAACGGCAAAGGCGCCAAAACTTATAAAAATTGACATAATCGTCGTTATTTCATTTCGTTGCTTTTCGTCGCTAGTTAAAGCGGGAAGCATCGACCAATAACCAATATCGTTCATCGTATAAGTGATATCCCATAAGAAATAAAAGACACCAAAAAGGACAACATAAGCCCATCCTTCAGGACGAGCGAGGAACAGCACGAGCATGACGGCCGTATTCGTAATCGCACCAATCAAAATCCAAGGTTTATACTTGCCCATTTTAAAATGGCATCGCTCGATAATAAAACCCATGATTGGATCATTTAGCCCATCCCAAATGCGAGCGATGATAACAATTAAGGAAATAACACCAAACTGCGTGGCATATAGTCCTGGATCACGAACGCCGTTAACATAACCAATTGGGGCGGCAAACTGAATGTAAGTTATCAAAAACAAACTAATTAACGTATAGGCGGCATCTCTTCCCAAAGCGGTCGCTGAATAGATCCATTTTGTCTTGCGTGGAACGATATCCCCTGTAAAAGTGGAGTTAATTTTCATGAGTCTGCTCCTTATTAACTATTAATAATTGTAATCGCAAAGAAGAAAAACGACATTAATATTTTGAAATATTACCAGCAATTCTTAACTTTTTCAGCAAAACCCATCATCTCTTCAAAGTAGATTTGTTTGCCTTCGATCACGACATAACCGGTAAACTTGCCAAAAACTTGATGCTGAATCGACTTAATAATTAAAACGTTTGAGTTGCTGAAACGATCAAGAATCGGCTCAAAGGTTAAAGCAATATCGCCGGTTTTGCTGCGAAATTTCCATGGTTTGAGAAAATCATCGCGGTTATTATCAGCGATAGGAATATCAAATTTAACATCATCGAGCTTATAAGCCTTATCCCCATAAAAGAACATGTTTTCGCTGGCAGCGCTCGTGTCGCCAAAACCATAGCCGAGATTAAAACCGATCTTTTTGCCTTTATAGACACCGCTCATCGAGGACCAATACCAAGTGTTGTTATAAGTCCAGACACCTCTACCCCAATCAAGCACGCCCCACGAGTCACTTGATAGGTCATATGTTTCTTCGCCAACCTTCGCGTAACCATTAGCCTTAAGAAGATTAATCTTTTGGTTATAGTAGAAATGTTTTGGCTTTTTAAAGGGAGTAGCAATGACCATCGACTCTTTAATTGTCTCTTCTAAATAAATATCGCAACGAAATGGTTTATCGCCATCAAAGTTTTTCATGTCACAAACGAGATGGCGCTTGCCATTTTCGTGAAGAAAGTGAAAAGAAAAATTCTTCGTATTAAAAATAACATCACCACTTGTAGAGGTAGAGGGAAGCATAATCTTGCCTTTAGGCAAAAGACCCATCACATTCTTTGTCTTTTGGATTGCTTTATCAAAGTTAAAAACAGTCGCGCCGACAAGTGACATATACGAATTGTCAGCGATCGTCAAAGCCACACCGACATGATTGTTACCAATATAGTAATAATCCCATTCTTTAATTCTTAAATTAGGCGCCTTTATTTCATCTCGCGCATACTTTTTTACTAGCGAAAAAGCATAGCCAGCCTCGTTTAAATTGCCTTCTTCATTTAAGAGCGGACCTTCACTTAATCTATTTTGCATAAAAAACCTCCATAACTTGTATTCTTATTCTAACAAAGTAATGAAGGTAATATTA
>JAAZFR010000056.1 GCA_012971835.1 Erysipelotrichia bacterium | reverse complement strand
TTCCTGTGTCATAATCACCGTTGTCAGTCGTCGAATATTCAACGATTCCTTCTTGATAACAAATAGTAATTGGGGTATCTAGATATTTAACAAGTTCGTTAATAACGAAGACTTCACTCATTACTTTCATTTCCCCATACTCACGGACCTGACTGGGAAGATAAAATGGGTCGCTGTCATCTTCGGGTTCATAGAGGGAAAGCTTTATTTCCATAACCGTGTTCGTCAGCGTATAAACGTAACTATTGCGTTCGAGCTCAATGATTGAAGATGTCGAGACTCTTCTAATGCCAACTATCGTCTCGTCATCGTTCATACCGATAAGGTCCGAATCGGCGAGAAGAGAATCCGCAGTCATCGCCGCATTATGACCAAAGCGAGTTTGATAATCAGTTGCCGCAACATACGCCCCGGTATCAATCGTCGTAACGATGGCGTCTTCGCTATCGCGAACTACCGAGCGACGCATTTCATACGTTGCTGGCGTCGGAAGGAAAGTCCATGCATAAACTTCTTCCTGCGTATCAACACTCACATAATCATTTAGAAATGATTCTTTTTCGTTCTCGTGAACTACTTTGACATCGTTATTGTAGGTTTTAGCCTCTGAAGAATATGATAGTGAAGCATCGACATCTTCATAATCAATGGGAGTGTTTTTGCCGAAGTAAGAATGAAGGTAGTAACGTTCTTCGATGGCGCTTTTCACTCCAGTTACGTAATCATCCATTCTCAAAAGGCCATCAATCAAAACACCTTCTTCATCGCTGGTTAGTTCCCGCGTAATCGATTCGGTTTGATAGCCAATCGGAATATAATCATCTTCCTCAAATGGACTATAATCGGTCGTGACACAACCAGCTAAGAAAGAGGTGATAGGAATTAAGAGTAGTAATTTAGCTTTTTTCATGTTCTTTTCCCCCTAAATCTCGGTCGGTTGTGGAATAGTTGAGGTCACGAAATTACCATTACTAGTTAGTTTGGTAGTCAAAATAGTTTCCTCATATCCAAGCAAGACCGGCTTTGTTAAATAGACAATTGATTCATTTGCCATATTAGGTATTTCTTCCGAAAGAACAAGATATTCGGTATATAAGCGAAAAGAAGCTAAATGATAGTACTCCTCTTCGGTTTCGTTATCGACTCGCTTAGCAAAATAAGCTTCAAACATCGAGTTTGTTTCAACAATAAAACCGACACCATCGCCCGCTATATAGGGCGCGTCGGGAGGTGTTGTCGAAGTCTCCATATCTTGCATCGCAATCATTTTATCTTTGGTCAAACCGATCATGCCTCCACTAGCTACTAACAAAACGAAATCAGTAATGTTAGTTTGAAAGTATGTCTCATAATCAAAAAGAGGATCATAAGATATAGTATTTGTTTCTATATGGTTCTCTCCATCAAAACTAGTGACATCGGTCGTTATCGCAATTTCATCTTCGCTTTCATTCAATACGTTATATGTATCTTCTTTTGATTCTTTTTTGATAAGCGTTCCTTCATAAACTCGCGAGGCGAACTCTTTATTTTTAAAAACGCTTACTCTATTTTCGTAGCGAGTAAAGGTATTAGACTGAGAGTTTCGTTCATCAAATGATTCAACTGATGAATGACTCGGAAAGACCTTTTTTCCATAGAAGCGCGATTCGCTTGTGATGGTCGCAGCAGTCAAATAAGCATCGCTTTCTTCAACGGTACTATCAAAAATATCTTCTTCTTCACTTGGCAAAACTTCAACTATTTTATGAGTTGGCGCCATGCCTTTTGGTTTGTATTGATCGTCAGTAAAAGGAGCATTTTGTCCGTTGCAACCAACGACAAAAAAACTTAATAAGGGCAATAAAAGCATTTTCCTATTCATTTTGGTTACCTCTTAATTTGAGTATATCATAGCCAACGCGCCTACATAAATAATCGTTTAACATTTTATCTTTTTGAATTTTGCACAGAAAACATATAATATTGTTTACAATGTCAAAGAAACATTATTTCAATCGAGAAGTGCGAATCAGACATCATTTCTATGCCTGGTTCAATCGCCTAGTTGTCTCAAACATCATCCGTTTTCGATACCGTTTTAAAGGTGAAAAAATAAAAAAAGAGAATGGAAAGCCCCAACTCGTTTTTTGTAATCACCAAAGCGAATTAGATCCCTTTTTACTCTATTACGTTTATAACGCCCCCCTTTATATTGTTGCAAATGAGCAAGTTGTCACCAATCCTTATTATGGCTTTTTGCTTAAACACTTCATGAATCCTATTCCAATTAAAAAAGGCACTATTGATATCAATGTTATTCGCAGAATGAAAGATGCCGTGAGTGAAGGCGGATCAGTGGCTGTTTTTCCTGAAGGAAATTCAACCTTTGATGGTCAACCTTGCTTTCATCTTCATAATCCAGGTAAACTTGCCAAAATGTTAGGTGTCGAGGTAGTAATATATAATCTTCAAGGTGCCTATTTTTCTAATCCTCGTTGGAGTACTTTCCGTAAACATGGACCGACGCGCGGTTTAATTCGCAAAGTTATTTCTCAAGAAGAAGTCAGCCGCTTAAATGGCGAAGAACTAGAAAAAATAATTAGTGAAAGTATCGCTGTTAATCCTTATCAAAACAATGAAGACACTTATGAAGGTGAATTTATTGCGAAAGGTCTTGAACGCCTCTTCTTCTTCTGCCCAAAATGTCATAACCATCACAGTCTCGAATCAAGAGGAGATCGCCTTTTTTGTAAAAATTGCGATTTTGAGGGCCTTTATGATGAAAAAGGTTATCTAACTATTGAACAAACCCCTTATCAGTTGCACGAAATTGCTCGGCCGATGATTGACGAATATGAAAAATATGTCCTTAATAACCTTAATGAGACGTTTTCTGAAGATGTTGACATTAAAGTGTGTTGGGGCAATAAATGGCGTCGACCTTACCCAGCATGTACTTTTTCTTTAAATCGCGATGGCATAACAATAATCGGTAAAAAGATAGACTTCTCGATTTCTTTTGATGATCTTCGTGGCTATGGATGCCAACAAAAAAGGAAATTAGTCCTTTATTCGTACTCCTTGCCGACGATTATTATTAAAATGAAGCCGATGACATCAATTTACCAATATTATATAACCTTAAAGATTTTTGAAAATATTAAACGGAAAGGATTTAGCAACTATGTCTATCTCACCCATCGTGAACTTGGCTTCTAGTTCAACATTTAATTCTGGAAATTTTAACGTAACCTGGTCGATCGTCTTCGGCATTCTCGTCGTTTTGGCGATATTACTTCTATCGAATATGTTAAGGAGGGTCATTCCCTTTTTAAGGAAATCTCTTCTACCTGTCGCTTTTATCGGTGGAGCAATCGGTCTTGGCTTGAAAATAGCGTTTCAATATGGTGAATTAGCCGTAACTGGTCTAAATGTTTACACAGATGGCTTTAAAGCCATGTTACAAGTAATTACCTACCACGCATTGGCGATTGGTTTTATTGCTCTTGCTTTAAAAACAGTTAATAAAGAACGCACGAAATCAAAAGAGATGGGCCGCGATAGCGTTAAAGGTGGAATCATTATTATTGGTTCTTACTTATTGCAAGCTATCATAGGGGTTTCCATTACCATCGTGTTAAGTCTTGTTTTTACTTCGGTTGTTCCCTACGCGGGAGTCATTTTGCCACTTGGCTTTGGCCAAGGTCCAGGTCAAGCGATGACATGGGGTAGTACTTATGAGCAATTAGGTTTTGCTGGTGGCACCGATTTTGGCATCACAATTTCGACTCTTGGCTTTCTATCAGCCGCCATCGGAGGTGTTGCTTATTTAAACTATGCCGCCAAAAAAGGACTCGTCAAACGCCGCGTTGATAATGACGATGCACC
>JAAZFR010000055.1 GCA_012971835.1 Erysipelotrichia bacterium | reverse complement strand
CGCATCTCCACCAAAAGAATTGAAACTGCTCCCATAATTTGGACCAAAAAACATTTGGTACAATTGAAGGGGAGCTTTTTTATGAAAACAACTCTAAAAGAGAAATTGAGGTGCGTACTCCTTCATTTAAATGAATGGCGCCTATTTCCGGAATCGAAGATTAACATGGTCTTAATCTTTCAACTTTGAAATCTTGTTGTAAGCAACCTTCTTGATACATTTTTGTGGCATATAAATAAGAATTATGTCGACATTTCAGCTCTGTATATGCTTCTACTCGTTTGAGAAGGTGCTTAAAAAGGGTAGAAGGGCTTCTGCGAATAGATGACCTAGTTCAATCATCGAGGCAGAGTCGTAATGGGCTAAATCTGGTTCCTCGTGCGGTTCCGATGATGTCGATAAGCCATGTTCTATTGTATCAATATAAATATTGCGTTCATTCTGAGCGGCAAATTGTTCTTTTGCGGCATTGATAGTTGCATATTCAACCCATAATGGCGAATCGCTGATTCCGGCGTCAATAAAGGCAAATTCAGTGCCATCACAAAACTCCATTAACTCATCACGTAAATCATCAACAAAATATGACAATTGAGTTAAATATTGAGTTGAATAGCCGGGGTAGGAATCACCCTCTCCTTGCATCCAACACATCGCGCGAATACTGGGAATGAAGCCGTCATCTTGCAGCACTTTTATTTGGGCTCGAACATAGCGAACGAAACGGTCGTATAATCCGTTGATACGACCTGATGTGGGAGCAGCCCAGTCGTCTAACAAGTTACTGGCGCCACAGGCGTATTTAATCAAAACAATTTTATTATTATATATAGTTTTAGATAACGTTTCGCCCATACCTACTTCTGGGCCAAAAGTGATATCTGCATTGCCTTGACCGAGCATGACTTTAACAAATTTGCCACGTGACGTATTTTGTTCTGGATAGACATCAAGTGAACTTTTCGTAAGACAGTCATAGGCGATGCGAATCCCACTATAACCATCAAGATATTCTTGGTATTTTACGCTATTAGCTGAATCGTTTAAATAAGTGAAACGAGAACAGCCAACCATGTTTGATTGGCCAGCCATAATCACAACATCGACTGGTGTCTTGTTCGCTGAGCATGCTGTTGATGATAGACATAAACCAATTAATGCCATAATGATAATATTCTTTTTCATTAACTTATTATACACAAGAGGAAAAGCGAACTATAGGGCGATATTAGTAAACATTTTTTAAAATAACCATTTACCAAATAGAAAGATAAGCAAAAATTTACTCTTATGCTAAATAAAAAATTTGCTCTTAAAATGTGTCATATATTGTTGATTGTTATGTTATATCGCTGCTTAAGAGATTTTATTGATATCCACCCGAATCATCCAATACCGGTTGTGAAGTTAGGATATAGTTATCTTTCGCTTTTCTTGGTTTGTTTTGAGAAGAAAATATTATTTTAAAATTTAAATCCATGAAGAAATGTGCTGAAACGAATTGTTACGATAGTGGAACATATACAAACATGATTACATATGATGCCGAAGAAATTGTGAATAAAGGCGACTATAATGTTGAGACGAAAGCTGCTGCGCTAGACTTTGACAATGTTTATCTTCCGTTCGAGTTTGGAGTTAATCATTTTCTTTCAATGACAAATAGCGACATAGGAGCACGTCTTGCAATTGCCATTGGCGTGAATAATCCAACAAATTTTTCAATTGATTTTGGGGGATAGGCGGAGAAAATCCACGAGCTTCGGTAACCCTTATTGATGTTTCAATGAGTGTTAGAATTGATGGTTTTGAAATTTTCCCTAATAACGCATACGACTTGACGTTGTATTCTGGCGTACGCTACTTGTCGATTGCTATTGGTTATGAAACAGTCCAAACAGGAGAGTTTAGCGTTTTTATTGACTCACTTTCGCTTAGCTGGATGTGTTAACCGAAATTATTTCTTAGCATTATAAGTTGTTTATGTTCATTGTTAAAAATGTTTATAGCTCGTATGTCATCTTGATTAACATTTAAGAGCTACATTTTTTCTTCCAATAGTTTGATTATCTTTCCTTCAATGCTAGCAGGGGTTTCGGCTGGTGCAAATCGCTCGACCACCTCGCCATGACGATTAATCAAAAACTTTGTAAAATTCCATTTAATGTTTTTTCCTAAAAGACCACCCTTTTTGCTTTTTAAATAAGTGTATAACGGGGCTTCGTTTTCGCCATTTACTTCAATTTTTGAAAATTGTTTGAAGCTGACATCATAACGAAGTTTGCAAATACTGGCGATCTCCGCGTCAGCGCCTGGAGCTTGGTTTTTGAACTGATTGCATGGAAAATCCAAAATTTCTAGTCCTTGATCACGGTATTTTCGGTAAAGAGCCTCTAATCCTTCATATTGAGGAGTGAAGCCACATCCTGTCGCCGTGTTAACAATTAATAAAACCTTGTTCTTAAAGACACTAAAAGACACTTCTTGTCCGGTAATATCTTTCATTTTAAAATCATAAATATTCATATTTAATACCTCGCTTCCATTGTATAGGTAATTTCTATCACAACAATTGATATGCTATCCGAATTGAAAATGAGACACATATTTCACAATTTCTAAAGGTATTAGCAAAGAGAAAAGCGATATTTATTGTCACGCAATTAACAAGAGAATAACAATTTTTGCTCGATTTACTAAGCAAACAAAGTTAATATCTTATTATTAAATATATTAGGTTTATGCTCTTGTGGGTATTAGCCAGGAAAGACAAACGTGGTTGAACATTCAAAACTGATTGAATTGAAAAGAATCGCTTTAAAGATATTGCCTTATATTTTCTTTTTAGGTCTTTCGTGCGCTGCTCTTTACGTTTTCTTTTATGAAGGACTAATTGGCGGAGATGACATTAAGTTTCATTTGGCAAATATCAACGATCAGTTTGCATCGCTTGTTAATGAAGGATCAATTCAGCGGATATCAACATATTTAGCCTCTAATTTAGGCATGGGAACTCGTCTTTTTTACTCACCTTTATTTCACCTTTTGGCAAGTCTTATTTATTTTGTGACCCACGTGATGGGATCAACGATTATTGGCGCAATAAAGGT
>JAAZFR010000054.1 GCA_012971835.1 Erysipelotrichia bacterium | reverse complement strand
TAGAAAAAGTAAGAGAACTAGGTGCGAAAGAAGAAACACCGCCTACTCTTTCGATTGGCTTAGCTCACGACTTTCCGGATGTCATAAAACTTAATGAGATGGCTGGTAACGCTATAGATATTGCTATGTCGCGAGGTGGCGATCAAGTTGTTGTTTCTAAATATGGTGACGAGTTAATCTTTTTTGGCGGTAAAAGCGAGGCCCAAGAGAAGCGTAATAAAGTTAAAGTTCGTGTCATGGCCGACTCTGTTTTATCGCTTATTAAGAATTCAAGCAATGTTATTATCATGGGTCACACCGCAATGGATATGGATGCTCTTGGTGCTTGTTTGGGAATGAGGGCTATTTGTGAGTATTGTAATAAATCTTCACACATTGTCTATGACCCCAAACAGATGGAGCGTAAAGCCAAATTTGCTTTAACAGGATCATTTTCACGCGAGGAACTTGCGCGAATTACTATTTCACCGAGCGACAGTGTCGATAAAGTGCGTTCTAACACTTTAGTCATCGTTTGCGATGTTCACCGCCCCAGCATGACCATGGCCCCCAAACTATTAGAAAAAGCGACAAAAGTGATGGTTATCGATCATCATCGTCGCGCCGAAGAGTTTATTGAGTCGCCGGTTTTTAGCTATGTTGAACCGAGTGCTTCTTCGACTTGCGAATTGGTGACCGAATTGATTCGTTATTCGTCAGCTAATCCTAGGATTGAAATATCTCCGACCTATGCGACATTAATGCTCTCAGGCATATTCCTTGATACAACTTACTTTAAATCGAAAAACACAGGCATTCGGACCTTTGAAGCCTCGATGGTTCTTAAAGAATATGGCGCTGATAACTCAGTTGCAGATGATTATTTAAAAGATGAGTTTGAAGAGTATTCTCTTGTTACCAAAATCATCTCCACGATGAAAACCCCTCATTATGGTGTTGTCTACTGTGTCGCTGATGCTAATGATATTATCGAGCAAGCTACTTTAGCGAAAGTTGCTAATCAATGTATGCAAATGAAGGGCGTCAACGCCGCCTTTGTTATTGGTAATACCGATGAGAAGGAAACACGAGTTTCAGCACGTAGTGATGGAACGATTAACGTGCAAATGTTAGCCGAAAAGATGTTTGGTGGTGGACACTTTACATCAGCGGGCGTGACGTTTAAAAACGGCACGATTAAAAAAGCCGAAGAGAAATTATTAGAAGTTCTTAATGAGTACTTAAACGATGCTCGTTCACAAGAACAAAAAGTGAGGTTATAGTATGAGAATTATTTTATTGCAAGATGTCAAAGGTGTAGGCAAAAAAGGGCAAACCGTGGAAGTAAGCGATGGCTATGCCAGCAATTTTTTATTGCCCAAGCGCCTCGCAGTTATTGAAACATCTCGTTCAATAGAAGTCCTTAACAAGCAGATTAAAGATCACAAAGACGCTTTGGCCGAACAAAAAGCCAAAGCCGAAGAAATCGCCAAGAAACTCGAGGCGATTACCTTAGAATTTGAAGCACAAGTTGGTGCCGACCAAAAAATGTTTGGTTCGATTTCAACCAAGCAAATCGAAGCTGAACTTAAAAACAAATATAATATCATTATCGATAAACGGCGATTTGTGGATAAATCCCCGATTAATAGCCTCGGCTATTCTCGCCTACGCCTCGAATTATTTAAAGGCGTTGAAGGTATCGTTAACGTCCACGTCATCAAAAAGGAGTAGACAATGGCTAGAAATCGCGAAGAATTACCTAATAATAAAGAAGCCGAAAAAGCCGTTTTAGGGGCCATGCTTATCGCCCCCGAAGCCGTTGTTGATGGACTTGGTT
>JAAZFR010000053.1 GCA_012971835.1 Erysipelotrichia bacterium | reverse complement strand
AGGCAGCTGGCAAAATAGTTCCCCGTTCGGGATGATGCCACCTTAATAATCCTTCTGCGCCCGAAAAGCGTTTAAGTTTCAAATCGTACTTCGGTTGATAATAGACTTGAAATTCTCCATTTTCTAAACCGCGCTCAATGTCGCGCGCCAATCCAACATTACGTTCGTTTTTACTAAACATTGTTTCGTTAAAAATAAACATGCCGCCACGTTCTGAACTGAGCCGGCCAAAATCACTGGCAATTAAGGAATTTTGAAACATTGTTTCAGCGGATGCACCTTCTTCACCTCTAAGAAAGATTCCATAATGAGGGAAAAAATCGATATCAATTTTATTATCTTCTAAAAGATGATTAATAATATATGTTAGTTTCTCAAATAAGGATAGAACGGACTTTTCGCTTGTATCAGGAATAAAAATAAGGAAGTTATCGCTATAATCGTATCCATAAACAATCTTCGGATTAGTTTCTTTAATCTGCTCGATTGCATAAAAAATTGCGCTGACAACATCCGATTCTTTTTGATAGCCGTAGCGGAGAAAAACTTCCTTTTTAAATTTAAAAGTCGAGAAAGACACCGCCGCTGAGTTTTGACCACTTTTCTTTTTTAAAAGTTTATTAATATTAATAACTAATTCGCGCTCATCAAAAATATTATCAAGCAAAGGAAAGATATCAGGATTAATAATTTTCTTGACGGTATTTTTTTGAGCTTTAGCAAAAGAAAGTAACGAAAATATTAGCAAAGTAATGCTACCAGCTACCAGTAAGGAAAAAACTATCCAGCGACCAATGGGTCTTAGGATGGTGTCAAATAAACCAAAGCCAGTGAGAATTAAAAACAAGAAGACAGTGAAAAAAGATGTTTGGAAAACGATAAATCGCTGATTGTGATTTGGTAATCTCTTCGTGGTTTTACTTGTTTTATTTTCCATCATCCCCATCCCCCTTTAACTCAGAAAGATCACTATCGATTTTCTCCTGGCGTAGTTTATCTTTCTCCATTTCTATTAATATCCTTAGTTTCTCACGTTGTTTTAAAGCTTCAAACTCATCGATTTCATCGAGATCAACGGCTTCTTCTTTCATTCTACTATGTTTGATAACATCAATCACGGAAGAAATGAAAACGTAAAGTAACGGGACAATAGCAACAGCGGCAATGGCAATTGGATTAGAAGTAATCTTGAAAAATTGACCAAAGGCATAACTTTGCCCAACGACAACACCTAAAACATACTCGCCCTTGACATAGTCAGTATGAAATTCGGGATCACATCCCTCTACCGGACATGTTTGAGCATTGAGATTGTCACCTAAAGTGATAAAGTCAAATGAACCATCCTCTTGAGGTCTTATTTCAACTACGCGGTGAGTAATAATCATATTGCGAATTGGGGCATTCGGCTTATAAAAAGTAATAATGTCTCAATCCTGAATTTCATTAAGTGGTGTTTTTTTAACAAAAATACCTTCACCAACTTTGATTGATGGTTCCATTGAATCTGTAACAACAACTAGTACTTGATAATCACCAAAACGTTGAACACCATAATTACTCGATGCAGAGATTGTTCCCGAAATCTGTACAATTAGCAATATTGCGATAAGCACACCGAAAAAGATTGTAAAAATACGCCCTATTAGGCTTTTTTTCTTTTTTATTGTTTTTGCCTCTTGGCTTGCAACTTCTTCCATGGTTATTTGTTTTCCAGTTTTCGACGCTTTTCAGCAAGAAGACGGACTTGTTCGCGGGCTTTTTCTAACTTCCGCTTTTCATCTTTTTTAATTCGTTCTTGCCGCTTCTTCTCGACAGCAGCTAAAGCAGCCAAACGTTTCTTTTCTTGTAAGGCTAATTTGCGCTGTTTCTCTTTTTCTTTCTTCTTTAAAGCTCGTTGGGCGGCTATCTTTTTAGCATCTTCACGCTTTTGCAATGCAATTTCCTTTGCTTTTTTCTTTGCTTCTTCCCGTTTGCGACGTCTTTCTTCAGCTTGCTGTTTCTTTTTAAGACGGGCTTCAATTTGAGCGGGCGTCTCTTTTTTGGCTTCAACACCGAAAGATATACCTTCGCCAATTAATCGCTCATCACTTATATCATAATCAAGTTGAATTTCTTTAAAACGAGGTTTATATAAATGAACCTTTGTGTCTTTGTCTGGTAATAAAGAGTGCTCTGTCTTAAAAGTTAAGTACGAACCGACTGCATTCAAATTCAAATATGTTAAATATGTCTTGTCGAAATCAATTTTTTGCTGTGAGAATTTATAGTTAATACCCAGAACATCATATCTAGATATGAACGTCCAGAGGCGATAGGCATTTTGATAATCTGAGTTAAGGCGCATAATATTTGTTTGCTGCACAGGATCAGCTACAGGTGTAGCTTTGCGCATTTCCAACATGAATCTCGATGTCGATAGGAAGGTAATTCTTTTTCTTAAGGATAATAAGCGTTCCAATAAATCTCGGTTTGCGGCGCGATGACCATCATCATCCGAGGGGACAATAATTTTCATTTTTGTTTCGTATTCATACGTAACATCGCCAATTTTTACTTCTGAGCTCATGCTAACAACATCGCTGTTGCGTGTGTCGCTGTGCTCGGAAATATATTTATATCTTAGTTCGATAAATGTTTGTAAACGGCGAACAAGAGTCATAATAAAACGATTTTCATAAATTTTTAGCTCATCATCGATAAACATATTGAGTACTTTTTTAGGATCAACCGAACCATCGGAGCCGACCGAGCGAATGTTTTCGGTATGTTGGGCCATATGTTCGATTGAGCGATGCGTTATTTTTCGAGCTTTTTCAACACCGACGACTTCGGCCTCTTCTTTAATAAAACGATGGGGATCATTAATAATGGCTTCTAACGAAGGAATTGTGTGTTCCATCTCAATGATGAAGTCTTCAGAATATGATTTAACTTCGCGGCGGGAGATGCCGGCAAAAGTATTTTTTGCGTTAGAAAACGTTTCTAATAATAAAAGAAAATCCGCGTCATTTGCCACAAGGCGTTCAAGACGCGTTACATACTTATTTTTTAATTTGCCGATCATTTGAGGAGTGCTGAGATCGGCGTGCTTTTTTGGTGCAGCCATAGCGATTCGTCATCTCCTCCTAACTTATTTTCGAGTAATCTTCGATAACCTTTTGCGATTGCCAGAAGGCTCCTTTGCCGAATATTTTATCAAGTTCACTTGAAAGATCATTAAGTTCATCGTGTAAAAAGGCGAGATTTAAACTCGTGAATTTCTTTAATACTTTAGAGGCAAACATAAAATCGAGGGCATCGACTTCTTTACCACCACAAGCCACAAAGCTAGCCACGAATGTCCGCATTTGTTTTAGAATACGATTACCGAAAGCGATGCGGAATTTTTCGGTAACGAATTT
>JAAZFR010000052.1 GCA_012971835.1 Erysipelotrichia bacterium | reverse complement strand
GCTCAATTTCCCCATCATCTAGTAGGACAACTGGAATAGGTTCTCCCCAGTATCTTTGCCGTGAAAAAAGCCAATCCCGCAAACGATAAGAAATTTGAAAACTGCCTAAACCTTTATTACGAAGATAATCGACGATAGCCTTTGTGGCTTCAAATGAATTAAGACCATCGGCAAAGGCGCTATTAATATGTCTAGCATCATCTTCCATCGCTTTAAGGGAAATATCACCTTCAAGAACTTGAATCATTTTTAAATTATGTTTTTTTGCAAATTCGTAATCGCGTTGATCGTGAGCCGGAACAGCCATGACTGCTCCTGTTCCATATGTTGCTAAAACATAATCAGCGATGTAGATTGGAACTTCTTTTTCGTTAACGGGATTAATGGCGTAAGCACCAATAAAAACGCCAGATTTATCTTTGTTTAATTCTGTTCTTTCTAAATCCGATTTGGCAGAAATCTGAGCCAAATACTCATCGATTGCATTTATTTTGCTAGAATCAGCGATTTTTTTGACAAGTTCATGTTCAGGAGCAAGAACGCAGTAAGTACAACCAAACAATGTGTCAGCACGTGTCGTAAAGACGTCAAATGAAATATCGTGATTTTTGACTTTGAATGTAATTTTTGCGCCTTCTGATCTGCCAATCCAATTTGTTTGCATATCAATTGTCGACTTAGGCCATTCGACTTCACTTAAATCTTCAAGTAACCGATCAGCATATTTTGTAATACGAAGGAGCCACTGACGCATCGGTAAGCGAATAACATCATATCCACCACGTTCACTTTTGCCATCGATAACTTCTTCGTTTGCCAAAACGGTTCCCAGTTCAGGACAAAAATTGACAGGAATCGAATCAACATAGGCTAAATCTTTTTTGAGAAGTTGTAAAAAGATCCACTGTGTCCAGCGATAATATGAAGGGTCAGTCGTGTTGACTTCGCGGCTAAAATCATAGCTTAAGCCAATTGCCTTAATCTGGCGACGAAAATTATCGATGTTGTTTAATGTAAAATCTTCAGGGTGACGATTTTTCTTAATCGCAAATTGTTCGGCCGGTAATCCAAAAGCATCCCATCCGATTGGATGTAAAACGTTAAAACCCTGCATTCTTTTCATGCGGGCAATCGTATCGCTGGCTGTATATCCTTTTGGATGTCCGACATGAAGTCCATCCGCACTTGGATAGGGAAACATATCTAAAACGTAGTATTTTGGTTTTGAAAAATCATAGACATTAGTGTGGAAGACTTTTTCTTCTTCCCACCTTTTTGCCCATTTTTGTTCGATGGTGATGTGGTCGTATTTCATATTCTTACACTCCTAAAAGCGATTGATATAGCTTAATATACTCAAGGGCCGACTTCTTCCATGTTCGATCAAGCTTCATGGCGTTGCGTCGGATTGTAAGCAAAGCTTCTTTATCTTGATACAACCGTAGTGCTAGGTCAAGGCCATATTGCATTCCTTCTTCATCGAAGTATTCAAAACCAATACCATTCGCCGTTTCGAGATTATAACCATTGTAACCATTAATCGTGTCTTTTAAGCCACCGGTGTAACGAACGATGGGTAGTGTTCCGTAACGCTGAGCAATCATTTGCCCTATTCCACAGGGTTCAAATAGAGAAGGCATTAAAAAGAAATCGCTCCCGGCATAGATAAGGTGAGCTAATTCGCTTGAATAGCCGATGTAAATGCCGATATTATCACTATATTGTGATCGCAACCATTCAATTTGCTGTTCCAGTTCTTTTTCGCCTGCGCCAAGAATAATTAGCGATGCGCCATTTTTTATTAAGAAATCTGTCTTTGCAGTAATTAGACGAATGCCTTTTTGCCATGTTAGACGCGAAACCAAACCGAAGACCGGCTGTCCGCGATATTCGAGATTAAAATGATTAAGAAGTGCTCTTTTGTTTTCTTCTTTTCCTTTAGAAACATTAACGCCGTTATATACATATTTAATGGCTTTATCAGCCTTAGGATTAAATTCGGCATAATCTATGCCGTTAATAATGCCGACAAAATCATTGCGGCGAAGTTCTAAAACGGAACTAAGTCCATGTTCGCTGTTAGAAGCTAGCAATTCATCACGATGTGTATAAGAGACGGTTGCGATTTTCTGCGAATAGATAATGGCTGATTTTAAAGTAGAGACAGCGTTTTCAAAGCGAACCATGCCAGAATCATACAATTCATCACTTAATTCATAATAATTATTCAAAAAATATTTATCAAAAATTCCTTTAAAGGCTGGATTATGAATTGTCAAAACGAACTGAAAATTATTAAAGAAGGGGTCGTTTTTATTCTGCTCTTTGATGAGGACGGGAAGCATACCCGGTTGCCAATCGTGAAGATGGACAACATCAGCTTTAAAACCGAGAGCTTTAAAGGCATTTCGAACTGCAATCGTAAAAAAAGCAAAACGCTCTATATCATCGCCATAACCATATAGGTTATCGCGCAGAAAATAATAGTCGTTCTGCACAAAATAATAAATGATGCCCTCGTGATAAGTACGATAAATTTTGGCGTGCTGACGTCGCCATGACATCGAAACGTCAAATTCAGATATAAGTTGAAGCTTATCGCCATGACTAGTGGCAATTGACTTATATAAGGGCATAAAAATTGCTACTTCTTCACCAATAATGACCAGTTCTTTCGAAAGTGAAAAAGTAACGTCAGCCAAACCACCGCTCTTGACAAAGGGATTTGCTTCGCTCGTGACCATCGCGATTTTCATTTATAGTTTCTTCCCCTGTTCAATGTATTTCGGATTTGCTTTCGAACCATCGATATGGACACCATCAGAAACACGACAATATTTGTCGATAACAGCGTGATTAATAACGGCATTTTCGCCAATCGCAGTGTCTGCTAAAACAATTGAATTACGAATGATTGCCCCTCGTCCAACTTTAACATTGCGGGAAATAATCGAGTGCTCAACGCGTCCTTCAACGATGGCACCATTCGCGATAAATGAATCGCGAATGTTTGTTTTTGTGCCATATAGTGTCGGTGTCGTATCACGCGTAATCGTATATATTGGCCAATCGTTTTGAAATAACTGGTGAGCATAACGATAATCAAGTAGTTCAAATGAATAATCAACAAAATGCTCCAGCGAATCAAATGATCGAGCATAACCAAGATGTTCAATAGCGTGGACTTTAAAAAGCTTGTTAGCGAACTTCTTGATTGCATCTTTGATGGTGTATGTCGGATTAAACTTCAAAGCTTCTTCAATTAGCGAGGTGAGAACATCGCGATTAATAATGTAAGTTTCCATTGAGACTAAAGCATCTTTTTCTTTTTGGCGGTTATTTTTAAAAGAACGAACGTAACCGTTTTTAACATTGACGATATTATGCGTGGCAAAAGCTTTATGAGCATCGTCAATGTGTTTGTAAATTAATGAAATTTTTTCGTCTCGGGCGATATGTTCTTTTAGAATTGGTTCAAAGTCAATTTTGCAAACGACATGGGCAGGTTGAATGATGATGTATTTGGCTTTGGATTCATGCAAGACCCAGTCATTAACGAGAATATTGTTAATATCTGTGTTTTTCTTGCGATTCATATTACCGCGCTCGTTATACATAATTGTTTCACGACCAATTTTGGTATTAATGTTCCAAGATTGCATCGAACCCATGTGTTTTAATACACTGCGCAAATGAGCTTTTACCAAAATACCAACTTCATCAATTCCCGAATTAGAAAAATTGGATAAAGCAAAATCCATAAAGGCAAAACGGCCTAAAAACGAGGTTGAAGCCAAACTTCTAGCAGTCGTCAAAGGTCCGAGTTCAGGACAATTGTGTAGGTCTAATAAACCGAGTACTTTGCTAGCCATTTCTCTTCCTCCGCGACGTGATTAAAACAATGTCTTCTTGATTTTCATTAACTATCTCATTATGTGAGACAATAGCTTGTGGACCGATAATAGCACTATAAACTCTAGCGCCAGCGCGAATGCGCGAACCAGGCATAAGCACCGCATTTTTAACAATAGCTCCTTCGCCAACAACAACCTCATTTGATATAACGCAACGTTCGACATCGCCAAGAATAACAGCTCCTTGATTAATCAAACAATCTTTAACACGAGCTTTACGGCCGATATATTGAGGATGCGAATGCGTGTCCTCAGAGAAGATCGTGTTTTCGCCTTTAATCGTATAGATATTTTGTCCTTTTGCCGACAAAAGCAAATCCATATTGGCCTCATGCAAACTAGGAATGGTTCCAACGTCTTTCCAATACCCTTTAAAAACATAGGCAAAAAGTTTCATTTTCTTTGCTAGCATTGTCGGAATAATATCTTTTCCGAAATCGTGCGATGATTCCTTCTTTTTTGCATCGTTGATTAACATTCTTCTTAAAACAGTGTACGTAAAAATATATACGCCCATGGAAGCTAAATTTGAAATCGGATTTTTGGGCTTCTCTTGGAATTTAACGATCTCATCATTTTTGTTGGTCACAAGGATGCCGAAACGCGAGGCTTCCTTCGGATCAACTTCGATAACTGAAATGGTACAATCGGCTTGTCGTTCAATATGTTGTTTAAGCATCTCGTTATATGTTGTCGAATAAATATGATCACCGGATAGAATTAAAACATACTTTGGATTTACTGAATCGAGGAAATCGATGTTGGCAAAGATCGCATCAGCCGTACCTTTATACCAGCTTAGGCCTTCTTCTGTTTGTCGTGGGTGCAATGTTGCCGTTAATGATCGAACACCATTAAGACCCCATTTTTCGCCATTTCCGATATAGATGTCGAGAGCAACTGATTCGTACTGTGTTAAAACACCGACGGTATCAATTCCGGAATTTGCACAGTTCGAAAGCGGAAAATCGATAATTCGGTATTTGCCCCCATAACTTACGGCCGGTTTGGCGATTTTTCTAGTTAAAGCTTCAAGACGCGTGCCTTTCCCGCCAGCAAGAATCATCGCTACGATTCTTTTGTTCATATGATTTACCTCGCGAATGTCTGGATCCGACCCAAATAATGTCGCATCAAATCTTTATTAATTTTAGCACATATATTTTTATATATGTAGCCTCGTTTTATTGTCAGACCTTTTTTGTTATAATTGTTATCGTGAAAAGCGGGAAATTAAAAATCTCATCATTGAGACTGACCCTGATGTTTATCGGTGTCTATCTTTTTTTACAAATTCTCTTTATGACGACACTTGATTTTTTTGATGTAAGTGTTTGGCCTCCAAAGGTAGACAACCTTCAACTATTCTACGTTTATACTCCATCCTTATTAATCGTAAGTGTTGTTTTCTATATTATTTCCCTAACACAAACTTATTATTATGTAGATAAAAAGAAAATTACCCATCACAAGATGAGTAAAGTGTTTGAATATTATTTTTCGGAAATAACATACATCGATGAAAAGTGGTCGCTTAAACATCGAACTCTTCTTTTTTATGACAAAACAGGACGACGCAAATACTTAACGTTTGATCGCGAAGGTCTTATTTTTAAGGCTGCTATCGAACATGCTCGACCATTAAGCCGGGATGATTTTCTAGCGCGTTTTCCAAGCACCAAATTATAGTTTAGTAGACTGTGACGAATATTCTATTGCAACTATTGTTAACATATGTTAAATTATAACGTGCGTTTTAAGAAACCGAGGTTCTATTATGTCAAGAGTATGTCCTGTCACAGGTAAAGGTCCGCTAAGCGGCAACAATCGTTCCCACAGCCTTCGCGCAACACGTCGGCGTTGGAATGTTAATATGCAACCATATCAAGTTGAAGTCGACGGCAAAGTTCAAACCGTACGCATGTCGGCAAGAGCTCACCGCACCTTGATGAAAACTGGAAAATAATCTTTTTTTATTGTTGTAAAATTAGTCCCATAAATGGGACTTTTTCATTGTCTATAAATAGGCTAATAGCAAGAGTATTTGCACAGCAAAATTTATAAAAATAACGAGCCATTCACTAAAGGCCAAAATAAATAATCGTGGTCTAACGATAACAGTTGTTCCATCCTCGTTTGCTTTCGTGTTTAATTCAGCCCAATGGCGCAATCTAGGATTTAACATAATAACTAAAATAGCAAATCCGAGTAACGCTTCTAAAATGCCATAAATAAGAAAATTCAAATCATTTTGATTGTTACTAAGATAGAGGTTAATAAGAAAAATCGATACGGCTCCTGCCGCAAGGACGCTGAGAGCAAAATACACTGTCGCAATCATGGTGTGGAGCTTAACAAATTTGGCTTGAATAATATTAATTGTTAACAAGACAACGGCGTTTATGACAAATAAAATGCTAATCATGACCACATATGAAAAATAACCGTAATAATTAATATACTTGCTGACCATCATTAGAGCTGGAGTAATTGAAAAAGCGACATACAAATACAAAAAGAAGCGGTAAAATAATAACATTTTACCTTGATTATGATAAGAAAGTTCATAAGGAAACATATTCAAAACCGAGAATTTAGCTTTAAATGTTTCTTGAAAATTCGAAAAGCCAAAAATAATTACTCCTAAAAAGGAGAAACAAAGGATGACAATCGAGGCAATCCAGAGTCCCATAGTTATCTAATTTTTTCGAGCCTTTCTTTAAAATCAGCATGACCAAATAAATATGTTCCCGCTACAAGAATATCAGCTCCAGCCTTACGGGCTAACGGGCCAGTAACATCATTAATACCACCGTCAACTTCAATTAATACGCGAAGTTTATGACGGTCGATATAGCGACGGAGAAACTTGATTTTGCGAAGGGCGCTCTTGATAAAAGTCTGCCCCCCTTTTCCTGGTTCAACCGACATGATAAGGACTAAGTCAATTTGATTTAGAAAGGGAATTAGCGAGCGCACTTTTGTCTTTGGTTTGATTGATATACCGACTTTCCCTCCAGCTTCATGAACAGCGCGAATCGTTTTGCCCATACATTCCATGCAGGAAAATGCTTCAAGATGAAAAGTAATAATATTGGCACCAGCTTTAATATAATTAACGGCCTGAGCTTCAGGATCGACAATCATGATATGAACGTCATTTATCATCTTGTGTTTAGAGCTGATTTTGTTCAAATCTTCTAAGCCGAAAGAAATGTTGGGGACAAATTTCCCATCCATAACATCGAAATGCAAATATTCCGCACCACTATCCTCGGCGAGTTTAATTTCCTCAATTAATTTACTTTTATCAGCCGCCAAAAGGCTGGGAGCAACGTAATTTTTCATTTTGAAAACCTCTTATTTCTATATTGTAATTCATCAAGAAGCTTTTGATAAATCAAATACGCTTCTTCGGATATTATTTTCCTCTCGACGAGCTTTCTTACTTCGCATTCCTTTTCATTTAAGTGCATACAGTCGCGAAAAAAGCACTTGCCAACCGCTTGACTAAAACCCGGGAAAAAGACTGACAAATCTTCTTTATATAAATCTAATTCAAGCGATGAAAAACCCGGCGAATCGACAATATATCCATCAGAATAAGTGAGAAAAATCACTTCCTTTGTTTTATGTTTTCCTCTTCCTAGGGCCTTAGAATACTCACCAATTGCTCTTTTAAAACTATCGTCCAGTAAATTAATAAGTGAGGATTTGCCAACACCCGTTTGGCCAATCGCTAATGTCACTTGTCGATGTAATTTATCTTTTAACTCTTGCAAGCCAACCAGCGTTTTCTTGGAATACAAAATCACATCAAAGCCAATTTGCGCTAATTGTTTTCGAAATTGGTTCATTCCCTCGAGGTTAGTCAGGCGATCAATTTTGCTTATAACAACAAATGGTTTAATACCATACATTAATGAATACGCCAATGTTTTATAGATGAGCAAAGGAGAAAAATCAGGTTCTACTGCTGAGGCCATAATCATTATTTGTGAAATGTTAGCAACACGGGGGCGAGGGAGTTTGTTTTCCCTGGGTAATATTTTTTCAATCGTTAATGAACCTTCGTCGAAATCAACAAGATCGCCAGGCAAAATTTCGCCACTTTTATAGCGAATTGAGCCACGTGGTGACAAATAAAAATATCGTTTATTTGCAATGGCTACGAATTTACCGCCAAAGGCGGAGACAATAATTCCTTGTTTCATTTAAACCCAAATACTCGCGAAAAGAAACCTCTTTTTTCTTTGAAGTTGTTGCGGTTTTTCATAATATTTTCGATGTCGTTATACATCTCTTGAGCGCTTTGATAACGGTCGAGAGGATTTTTGCGACATGCTTTAATGATTATTTTCTCGACTTCTTTTGAAATTGAGGGATCGATTTTTGATGGACTCGGGAATGGCCTTTTAATATGTGCGACAGCGATGTCAACCGGCAAAGCTTCATCAAAAGGAACGTGACCAGTTACTAATTCAAAAAAAGTAATGCCCAAAGCGTAAATGTCACTTAAGGGCGAAGGTTTCTTCGCTTGGCATAACTCTGGCGCTAAATAGTGAACACTCCCTAAAATGTGCTCATCGGGATTTGATTGTGTCATTTCCTCATTAGTGGCAATCCCAAAATCACCAAGTTTAATTGTTCCATCAGCCATGTAATAAACATTTTGTGGCTTGATGTCGCGATGAATAACACCGTGGTTATGGATATAAATTACGGCACTTAAAATTTGTAGCATTATTTCACACGCCTCATAGGGCTGAAGGTGTGTTAAAAAGATCAGTTTTTCGTGAAGAGTTTGACCTTTAACGTATTCATTTGCCATATATGGCCGACCATCAACTTCGCCATTGTTATAAACTTTGATTATATTGGGATGTTGCAAACTGGCAACGGCTGCGACTTCGTGTTTAAAACGACGAATATTTTCAAAGTCATTCATTAAATCTTCTTTCATGATTTTGATAGCTACGACTCGTTTGGAAATAACATCAGTTGCCTCATAAACTTCTGACATTCCGCCTGAGCCAAGCCGGCTCGTTATTCGATAACGACCATCGATTTTATCACCGATTTTGATCATTTCTCATGACCTCCCAATACGCGACAGCAATATTATCGGAACCACCATTTAAATTAGCGACTTTGATAAGGGTTTCAACCTTTTGCTCAGGTCGCTCTTCGGTCGTTAATATTGCATGAATTTCTTGTTCACTAATATTGTTATAAAGACCATCACTACAAAGCATAATCGAAAAGCCAACATAAGGAATTGATTTAATATCCATTGTTAGCGATGGATAGATTCCTAATGCATTCATTAAAACGTGGCGCTTAGGATGAGTTGAAATTTCTTCTTTCGTAATTTTTCCGGTTCGATATAGATAATCGACATAGGTTTGATCTTCGGTTAGCCTCTCAAGAGCATTGTGACGGATAGCGTACGCCCTTGAATCGCCAATATTGGCGACAATGATGCGGTCTTCAATAATCAAGGCCGCAACAAGTGTCGTCCCCATATCCTTGTATGCTTCGTTTGCAAAAGCTGCATTATATATCTCACTATTAGCATAACGAATCTGATTAGAAAGCCATCTTTTTGCAAAGAAGGGATGAAAAAATTTTGGTTTATTTTTAAACGCTTCACTAAGAATAGAAATGGCCGTTCGCGATGCAAAATCGCCTTTATTGTGTCCGCCCATGCCATCACAGACCAACATTAAAATATCGCCTTCGGAATTAGTTATGACCGTGGCTTGATCTTCGTTCGACACGCGGACGCGACCAATGTCTATTCGATATGCAAAACGCCCTTTGACTCTCACATTTTCTCCTTAGCTCGCAACTGACCACAGGCTGCATCGATGTCGGATCCAAACTCTTTTCTAATAGTTGATGTGATACCTCGTTTTGTTAAACGATTTTGAAACTCTCTAACGGCAAGATCATCACTGCGACGATATCCTTTTTCATCGATAGGATTATAGGGTATGAGATTTACATAAGCTTCAATGCCACGAATCAAATCAGATAATTGATCAGCATAAAAGACGGCATCGTTCACTCCAGAGAGTAGAATATATTCAAAAGTAACTCTTCTACCGGTTTTAAAAACATAATACTTAACTGCATCGATTAGTTGATCGAGAGGATATGCCTGATTAATGCGCATTAGTTTGCTTCGCAAAGAATCGTTTGGTGCATGTAAGGATATAGCAAGATTCACCTGCATTCCCTCATCAGCGTATTGATAAATACGTGGCACTATTCCGCACGTTGAAACAGTGATACGACGGGCACCAATTGCAAAAGCTTTTGGATGATTGGCGATGCGAACAAAATCCATAACATTTTCATAATTATCAAATGGTTCGCCCGTTCCCATTATAACGACATGAGTAACAACTTCGCCTTTGCCTTCTTCTTTAAGAAGCTTATTCATAACAATTATTTGGCCAACCATCTCATCGACATTTAGATTCCTTTGTTTACTAAGCAATCCCGAGGCACAAAAAGAGCAACCCATATTGCAGCCAACTTGACTAGACACACATAAAGCATTGCCGTAATTATAACGCAACAGAGCGGTTTCAATTTTGCTTCCATCCTGAAGTTCTAGCAATAATTTGATTGTCCCGTCCTCAGAAATTTGCTTCTTGTAAATTGTCGGCGTTGTGAAACAATATTCGCTCTTTAAAACTTCGCGAAAGGATAATGAAACATCGCTCATCTCATCAAAAGATTGAGCGTTTTTTTCATAAATCCAAGTAAAAAGTTGGGTGGCACGATAAGGCTTTTGCCCTTTTTGAACCATCGCATCAGTCAATTTTTGATGACTAAAACCATAAATATTATTCACTCGGGACAGCCTCGACTTTTCGTTTCATGATTGCATAATAAAGGGCAGTGTCGAGGGGGTCGAATGGGAATCTTTGCTTCTCTTCTATTAAGACAAAATCGCGGTGTTTATCTAAAAAGTCCATCACTAAAGAACGTCCTTCTTTGCGATTAATGGTCGAAACTGTATAAACAAGAATTCCTTCTTCTCCGACATAAAAGGAACAATTTTCCAATGTCTCTTTTTGGGAAGCAACTATTTCATCAATACTTTCCCGTTTAAAATGCAGTAAATAATCAGGATAGGCTCGAATTAAGTCAAAATTTGAACTTTGCGGATTGACGATAACTAAATCTTGGGGTCGAGAAATAGCGGCCTTCATTTCGCTCGAATGCGCGCCAAAAAAGTTAACATTAGTCAATTTGTTATAACGAATGATTTTGGAAATATCGACCCGTTCATCGGTATTTGGCACGCCAAGATTCAAACCTATTTTTTTATCAAATTTTAAAAAGAATTCGCGAATAATCGAATTATCTTCGTAAGAATAAAGGAAGGCTTCGCCTACATCATTGCCACATACTTTATCCATCATTTCTTTAATTGCCATCTTCAGTAAGAAAACATCAAAGCTTTGGAAGAAGATGTTTTTACGAATCGGTGCTTTCCCTTGATAAATAACCATATCGCTGATTGGTGCTTCGCGAAATTCGGGATTATCATCAAGCACTTCTTTTGTGGTTGTTACTAAAGTATTGACACGGCAAGATTGCAGTTGCGGTTTATTATTCTTCTTTAAAAGTTTGTAAGTGACTCCTCTTCCAAAATGTTTTTGCCACATTTTGACGAGCCATTCCGGAGTATTAAAGCGAAGCGACAAGTATTCTAATGATTCAGGAGGTATCGATTCGGGAATCAAATCGCGTGGCGAATCCTGATATGCGATTAACTTCTCGATAACATTTGCCTGCTCTTCATCAAATGAAGCCCGGACATAAGTAAAAACATCGTCCTGATCGAGGCGTTTTAAGAAAAGTGTATTGGCTAAAGCGGCAAACAACAAACATTTTTGGTCCTCGTTATAATCACCAGCTAAATCGCCAACAATTCTTGAAAAAAGTAAATGATGGCGAAGCTCGCAACCGACGATGGCCGAAACAAGACTAGCGTATTCCTTATCGGCTTGATTATCTTTAAATGCCAAGCGCAGAGCATGCTTAAATTCCATCCCTTGATAGAGAATTTGTTTAAGTATGTCCTTAACGATTTCGAGTGGTCTCATTCTTGTGCCTCAATACATAGTATAGTAATAAAATTTTGCCTTATTTACTATTAAAAACGACAAAATGTCGTTAAAATAATCAAAATTTATTTACCGATGTCTTCTATTCCCTCGAAGATATTGCCATCAAAAAGCTCATCATCATCATGTTCGTGTTTGTCCTCAATCTCAACGACATTGGCGTCAGTAATAAAACGAGGATATTCTTTGTTAATGCGCTCGTGGCGATTATTTTGATCATAATAATAAAATTCAACCGCGATATTAATCGCTATATCCGCAAGAGTTTTAAAAAGATATGTGGTGATTTTGTCTTCAAACTGATCAAATTGGCGAGGGGCGTGAATTCGAATCAAAGTATTCCAAGACGTTTGATCCACTCCTTCATGATACATAAAACAGTTCGGAGCATAAAAAGAAATATCGCTCGTTTTAATTTCAAATAAATTAGCAAGATTTTTTGTGTGTTCAGCCGAGTATGTGCCGATTGCATATTGGTCTAGACCAAGTATGGAAATAGTTATCATGTGTTGAGTTCCTTTTTGTTTGACAAGTTAATTATAACACCACATGGCAACTTTTATTTAAAAGTTATACGGATCGACGTTAACTGCGACACTAATTTGTGTTTTGCTCTGCAAAGTAAGCAATAATTTTGAAAGATATTTTTTGATGAGTTCTTCCGACTTATATTTAAGGAGCAAAACACGATGGTGAGTATCTTTTTCAAAATGGATGAACGGCGTCACTGGACCGAGAATTGCCACATCGGGAAATTGTTTTTTCGCTATTTCTTCGGCTATTGTGTGAATCGTGTCGATGGCTAATCCTTCGTTTTTTGAAGAGATCTGAATACTCGTTAAATAGGTATAGGGGGGATATTGTTGAGCTTTACGTACCATCATTTCTTTATAAAAGAAAGTTTCATAGTCTTGAGTGGCCGCTAGACGAATCGCATAATGAGTGGGATTATATGTTTGAATTGTCGCTTCTCCGACTTTGGCTGCTCGTCCGCTTCGCCCCACTGCTTGAGTGATTAGTTCAAAAGCGCGTTCGCTACTCCGAAAAGAAGGAAGCGAGAGACCAATATCAGCCAAAACTATTCCGACAAGAGTAACGTCAGGGAAATCGTGACCTTTGGCAATCATCTGTGTGCCAACCAAAATATTGGCTTCTTTATTGCGAAAGGCTTCGATCGTTTTGGCGATATTATTACGCACTCTACCAACATCGCTATCAAGGCGCAATGTTTTTGCTTGCGGAAAAATTTTTTTGATTTCATCAATGATTCGTTCGGTTCCGAAACCACTTTTGGAAAAATATTTTCCCCCGCATTCAGGACAAGATTCAGGGGCGAACTCAACATGATTGCAATGGTGGCATTTAAGCATTTCGTCTTGACGATGATAAGTAAGAGTAATACCACAATCGGGACATTTAAAAATGTGTCCGCAAGAGCGACAAGTGACATATCCACTGTACCCTCGCCGATTAATTAACAAAACAACCTGCTCATCCTTCTTCAGCCGATCGTCAATCTGATTAATTAGCAGTTCAGAAAACATCACTGACTGCCTTGTGTAATTTCGCGGATTTGACATATCAACAATTGACACTTTTGGAAGCGCTTGCTCATTTATGCGATGAGGTAATTCTGCATAATGGTATACACTTTTTAAGGCACGTGCCTTGCTTTCAAGCGATGGCGTCGCACTGCCCAAAACTACTTTAGCGCGATGATATTCGGCACGCATAATAGCGATGTCACGAGCGTGATAAAAGGGCACTGTGTCTTGCTTATATGATTCGACATGTTCTTCGTCAAGAATAAACAAACCAATATTTTCTAGTGGCGCAAAAATCGCGCTTCTTGCTCCAACAACCACACGACATTCACCTTTGGATATTCTCCGATATTCATCGTATTTTTCGGCTTCAGTTAGCTCGCTATGCAATATAGCGACATTACCTTTAAAGCGCCGTTGAAAGTATTCAACCATAATCGGAGTTAGGGCGATTTCAGGAACGAGCATTAAGACGTTTCGTCCTGCATCGATTACCGCTTCAGAAAGAGATAAATACACCTCAGTTTTACCGCTGCCGGTTACTCCTTGAAGTAAACTAACAGTTTGTTTAGCGGCCAAAATATTGTTGACAGCTACTTTTTGCTCATCATTAAGCGTCTTGGCTGTCTCTTTTTGAAATTCAGGTATTTCTAAACGATAGCGTTCAATTTCAATGATCCTTATACGATTGGCCTTGATAAGTTTTTCTACGATACTTGGTGAGCCTGCATCTCGTTTAAGAATTTTGCCATTGTGCTTAATAAATCTCAATAATTCGATTTGCCGTGGCGTAAGTTCTTCTTCGCTATCATCGATTGCGACAAGATATTTGTCGTAATATGCTTTGGGTCCTTTTAATGAAGATATCCTTGGCTTTAAAGACTTCGGAAGCATGGTTTGCAAAACGCTAATCTTAGAGACGAGATAGTGTTGACATATTCGCTCAACGAGTCCCATTAGTTCATCGTTAAGAAGCTCACTATCATCGATGACATCAATAATTTCTTGTATATGAAAGCCTTTTTCTTTTTCTAGTTCTTGAAGAGTCTTCTTCGCATCTTCAACTTTTGTAACATAGCCAATTAATTTTCGATTATTAAAGTTGATTAAGACACGAAAACCATTTCGTACATTCTTTTTCCCAAAATAAACATAAGAAAAAGGGCGATTAAGCGCGTTAACTCGATGCTCAGTTAATACTTCTAAAATACGCATAATGTGCCCTTATATTTATTTAATAAGCTTTGCATTTAACTTGTTTCTAATTATCTCTCTAATTTCCTTGCCGGCCCGATCCGGGCGATCATTTAAAACGACATATTCATAGTGATACTTAAGATGCATTTCCTTACGTGCTTTTGCAAGACGTTTTTGAATGATGTCTTCTGGTTCGGTTGAACGATGGCGGATTCTTCTTTCGAGGTCTTCATAACTCGGAGGAATCACAAAAATAGAAACGACATTGCTACCTTTGCACCGACCAAGCACTTGCTTTGTGCCTTCAACTTCAATTTCCAAGACGACATTTTTACCTTGCCTCCGTAGTTCATCGACATAGTGCTTTGGTGTACCATAGCGGTTGCCGACAAATTCAGCCCATTCAAGAAAATTACCATTATCGATATTGTGTTGAAATTCTTCTTTCGAAACAAAGAAATAATCAACGCCATCCACTTCATTAATTCGTCTTTCTCTAGTTGTCATCGAGACACTATAGACAAGATTAAGATTGTCGTCACCCATAACTTGACGACGAATTGTGCCTTTGCCAACACCGCTCGGGCCAGAAATGATAATAAGGAGTCCTTCCTTTAATGGTTCTTTTTCCATAATAAGTAAACTAATTATATGTGAAGATATCACTTAAATCAATTCTAATTATGCTATAATTATGCCATGAGAAT
>JAAZFR010000051.1 GCA_012971835.1 Erysipelotrichia bacterium | reverse complement strand
GTGTTTACCACCATTAGAACCTGAATCTAACGCGTCTACCATTTCCGCCATCACCGTGCTTTTATAAGTATAAACGAACAAGTGAACAGCGCAATATTATTTCTTTAAGAAACTGACAATTGTTTTCATTACCATCTCGTCTTCTTGGGTAATTAAGTCATAATCCACTTCATAGTCAGTAACGGTTGTTTTGGGATTATCAATCCCTTTATCTTTTAAGACTTGACGTAAATATTGTTCAGCCCGTTCGTTTAGAAAGGGTGAATGTCCTCTTTTTTCGACATAAAGGAGTTCGATATTATCTTTTCGCTCAGCAACTTTTTTAATTTTATCAATTGATGCTTTGGGTCGAATAATATTATCTTCTAGACCATGGACAAAAAGCATTGGAACTTTGGCTTTGCGCACCGCCTTCATTCCGTTATAGGTCGCATAGCGACCATACCGCCAATACCCATCCATGAAGACAAAGGGATAAAAGGGAATTAAAAGCGGACTTGAACTAATAATAATTTTACTCGGAGAAAGAAAGCCTGACATTGAGACGACTTTATCAATATGATGCTTTTTGAGCAAAACGCTATTCATGGCGACAAAGCCACCCCACGAATGGCCAACAGCATACTTCTTGAGATCTCTTAAGTCGGTTCTTGATTCGATGTAGCGGAGCGCATAATCTAAGTCCACCAAAGGCTGAATAATATTGATCATTGCTTTTCCTGAACTCAGCGCACAGCCAGTATAATCAAAAGCAAGGATGATAAAGCCTTCTTGCGCTAAGCGATTAATCTCGGTCGTATACGCTGTATGGCCCGCGCCGATGCCATGAGTGAATATGATTAATTCTTTAAAACTTGTAAAACGTTTTTGATAGTAGAGATATCCCCGCAATACTTGCTTTTTATTACCTAAAAACTGAATTGGATCGCCCACAAGTCCAGTGAAGTCTTCGCTTTGTAAGTATTTTAAAGCTGGCGAACCATCTCCACGCTTATTTAAAGCATGTTTAAGCATGATATTGATGATTAAAGAAATGATGATAATGAACAAAACTATCGATATTCCAATAATAATTAATGTCCGATAAATTTGTGGCATACTACTTTCCTTTAAACATCATACACCAGATACCTTTTAAAAACTTGTGATTTGCCATGTGGACAAGGCCATCAATGGCACCATTGCTCATCATGCCCGACATCGTATATCCACGGAGTGGCATTGTCATCGCGCTTTCGATAAACATTTTTCTTGTCGCTTCGATATCTTCGCCTTTCATCTTGGCGGCAATTCGTTTTAATAACTTGCGAATAATCTTGCCAACTAATGTATCTTCAATATCGCGCAAAGTCGAGTTTTTACTAAAAGGTCTCTTTCGACGATTTATTGCAATCGGTAATTTGGCTTGCAATATTTTTTCAAATTCCTGGTCACTTATTACAAATTCAGCGCTTGGCTTGTTATAGTTCACTAGTTCCTCATCATGTAGATAAGCGGTATCTTCTCCTTCGACTATAATTTCCTTTTTTAACCGAATATCACGAGATGAAGAGCCAACTTCGAAAAGATATACACCTTTTTCTAAAATGAATTCATGCGTTGAAAGATCGAATAGTTTAAGATCGTCTATACTTATGATAATTGTAACTCGTTTTGATTCATTGGGTTGAAGTGTAACTTTATTAAATCCCTTTAGTTCATGTCGGGGCTTATAAGTCCCTCTAGCATTACTAGAAACGTATAGCTGCACCACTTCTTTTCCTTCGACATCTCCTTTATTCGTGACATCAAAAGAAACGTTATATTGAATTTGTTGATTAATAAAATCATATTTAATATCTAAGTTGTCATAGATAAAGGTTGTATAAGAAAGTCCATAGCCAAATGGATATAAGACCGGCACATTAGCGGTATCGAAATAGCGGTAGCCAACAAAGATGCTCTCTTTATAGAGCACATTCGTGCCATCACCAGGAAAGTATTTCGCGCTTGGTGTGTCACTATATTTAAGAGGCCATGTCTCCGGTAGTTTTCCAGAAGGATTAACGCGACCTAGTAATACGTCTGCTAAGGCTGGCCCGCAAGCTTCGCCAGCTAGGTAGGTAAGGATAAGCCCATTTATCTGATCGACAAAAGGTAATTCAATCGGAGAACCGCATTGCAAAACAACAATTACTTTCTTACCTAATTTTGTTAACTTATCGACTAACGAAAGATGACATTCCGGCAAAGACATATTGTCACGATCAAAGCCTTCGCTTTCATAAGCATCAGGTAAACCTATCAAGACGACAATAGTGTCGCTTGCTTTCGCTAAATCAAGCGCGTGAGATTCCAATTCCTCATCAACGGCATCGCTGTTATGTTTGTATCCGGGTGCATAATTGTACTCAATCTTTTCATTTTCTAGCCACTGTAAGAAGGACACCAATTTGTGGGGTGTAACTTTTGAACTGCCTGTTCCTTGATAACGAGGATATTCTGCAAAGGAGCCAATAATGGCAACTTTTTTGAATGATTTCAATGGCAAAATGCCATCATTTTTTAATAAAACGCTACTTTGGGCAGCAATTATGCGAGCTAATGAAAAATGCTCTTCATAATCGCAAGAAGATGTATATTCGAGGTCTTTGACTTTTTGGTGAAGGTTATAAACATTACTAACACAAATATCGACATCGGCTTCGGTTAGCATTTTCTTTTTGATACCGCGCATAAGATTACGGTAGCGCTTGCCAATCCCGGGCATCTCAAGGTCAGTGCCACTTTTCCTCGAAAGGTAGTCATCATTGATTGCTCCCCAGTCGGTGACGACAAGTCCTTCATATTTCCATTCGTGTCGTAAAAGTGTATTTAATAACCAATTATTGTCACTAGAATATATACCATTGATGCGATTATATGAGCACATAACGGTATAGGGCTCACCTTCCTGAACCGCGATTTTAAATGGCTTAAGGTATAGTTCAAATAAGGCTCTAGGATCAATCACGGCATTGATAACAAGGCGGTCAGTTTCCTGATTATTAGCAGCATAATGTTTTAACGATGTGCCAACACCTAAACTTTGCACGCCTTTTATGAAACTCGCTCCCATCTTGCCCGATAGAAGGGGGTCTTCTGAAAAATATTCAAAATTTCGACCGC
>JAAZFR010000050.1 GCA_012971835.1 Erysipelotrichia bacterium | reverse complement strand
CGCATTGATTTTAATGTCGCTAGTAACTTGCGATTATCTTTTTGATGAAGACCGATGCTTGGTTCATCAAGAACATAAAGAACTCCTGAAAGACGGCTGCCGATTTGCGTTGCCAAACGAATGCGTTGCGCCTCACCACCGCTTAATGTCATCGACATACGAGACAATGTTAAATAATCAAGGCCAACATCACTTAAAAATTGCGTGCGATTACGAATTTCTTTAATAACTAGCTGACCAATTTCTTTTTCGGTAGGATTTAAAACAGTGTCTAACTCATCAATGAAATTAAGTAATTTTTTGATCGGAAGTGTCGTTACTTGATAAATATTCAAATTATTAATGCGCACAGCGAGAACTTGACTATTAAGACGAGCACCGTGACACTCCGTACATTCACTATCACGCATGTAAACTTCATAGTAATCTCTCATCATTGAGCTGCTCGTTTCCAAATAGAGACGATCAATCTTAGTTTTGATACCTTCGATATATCCCGAACGATGATTTTTATTCCCGCTTACCGAAGTAATAGCATAAGTAAATGGTTTGTCGCTTCCGAAAAATATTATTTTCTTTTGATATTCACTTAACGATTTAAAGGGAATATTGAGATCGATTTTATATTGTTCACATAAATATTTAAATTCCTGCCAATCGATGTTTTTGCTATGAACGACGTTTTTATAGTAGCGTATCGCTCCTTGCATAATCGATAAATTATCATTGGGAATGAGCAAATCAAAAGCCGCTTCACGATTAATGCCTAAGCCTTTACATTTAGGACAATAGCCCAAAGGGGCATTAAACGAGAAAAGTCGTGGTTCAAGTTTCGGAACCGAGAAGCCACAATATTTACAACTATGATGCTGGCTTAAAAGTCTTTCATCTTTATCCGTTAGGAGAATAACGTAGCCATGTGACCAATCCAAAGCGAGTTCAATTGCATCATAAATTCTCGTGCGAACATCACTTTTAACAATTAAGCGGTCAATAATAATATCAATACTGTGCCGTTTATTCTTTTCAAGTTCGGGAATTTCATCGATTCTACTTAATAAGCCATCGACGCGTAGCCTTTCAAATCCCTGTTGTCTAATCTTGCTAATCGTCTCGGCATGTGAACCTTTTTCGCTACGGACAATCGGCGAGAGAATTTGCATTCTTGTGCCTTCTTCATAGCCAAGTGCAATATCAACCATTTTTGATGGCGAGAAGGAAATAATTGGTTCGTTATGCGTCGGGCAGTATGGCACGCCGATACGAGCAAAGAGAAGACGTAAATAATCATATATTTCCGTCACAGTGCCTACTGTCGAACGAGGATTATGAGAAGTTGTTTTCTGATCTATCGAAATTGCAGGAGAAAGACCTTCAATTGAGTCAACATCTGGTTTATCAACATTACCCAAAAACTGGCGAGCATAACTCGACAAGCTCTCGACATATCGTCTTTGACCTTCGCTATAAATCGTATCAAAAGCCAGAGTTGTTTTCCCACTTCCAGATAAACCCGTAAAAACAACCAATTGATTCTTGGGAATTTCTAAATCGATGTTTTTCAGATTGTTTTCGCGAGCACCTTTAACAAAAATTGTTTTCCGTTCCATATTATCCTCAAAAGATTATTTTACCATTACTTACTGAAGCATTCTATTAAGACACTGAAAAATAAGAAAAATTTTTCTTAGAAAAACAAGGAACTATTACTATGGAAAAGAATAATGAATAGATTATAATAATATTGCTTTACATGGCGGGACGTAGCGCAGCTTGGTAGCGCACTACCTTGGGGTGGTAGGGGTCGAGGGTTCAAATCCCTCCGTTCCGACCATTTTTTTATTTTTTAAAAATTGAAAACCCGACGAATCAAGAAGTTCATCGGGTTTTTGCAAAGTTTTCGACAAAAAGTTTATAAACCGAACTTTTTAATCATTTCCCAACGCTTTTTAGCATCTTCGGCTGACTTGGCGAGAAGCGCATCCGCGTTTTCAGGGTTGATGTTTGGCAGTTGTGAGAAACGAGTTTCATTCATGACAAAGTCTCTAAACTTGCTGAAATCCGGTTCCTTGCAGTCGAGTTGCAGAGGAGCTAAACCTTGTTCTGTGCGACGAGGATCATAACGGAAGGTAGTAAAGTAACCTGCTTCCACTGCGGCTTTCTCCGTTTTAATGGAATTAGTCATTCCTCCCTTAATTCCATGATTAACACATGGTGAATAAGCGATAATTAATGACGGACCATCATAGCTTTCGGCTTCTTTAAGGGCTTGAATGGCTTTCATCGAATTAGCACCGAGAGCAATCTGGGCAACATAAACGTGGCCATAGGTCATTGCTTGTAAGGCGAGATTTTTCTTAGCGACTGTTTTACCGCTAGCAGTGAATTTTGCAATCGAACCGACTTGTGAAGACTTCGATGATTGACCACCTGTATTAGAATAGACTTCGGTATCAAGGACAAGAACATTGACATCATCGTTATTGGCTAAGACATGATCTAAGCCACCATAGCCGATGTCATAGGCCCAGCCATCACCACCGACAATCCATACTGATTTATCAACGAGATCGCGTTCATGTTTCAGAACACTCTTAACCTTTTCATCCTTGCTTGCTTTAACAAGGCGGACAAGTTCAGGGACGATCTTGCGTGATTCATCTCTGTTTTTGATGTTTTCTAAATACTTGCGAATAACTTCTTTAAGTTCATCTTCAACTTTCTCGTTACCAAGGGCTTCATCAAGAATTCGCGAAATGAGTGATAACTTATAGTTAGTAGCTAAGCGCATACCAAATCCAAATTCGGCATTATCTTCAAATAAAGAGTTAGCCCAGGCTACGCCTTCACCATTTGCATCTTTGACAAATGGAGTTAGTGGCGTTGAACCACAGTAGATCGAAGTACAACCAGTCGCGTTAGCAACTAACATATCGCGGCCAAATAGTTGTGAGGCCAGACGGTAATATGGCGTCTCACCGCAGCCAGCACAAGCACCGGAAACTTCCATATATGGCATCAAGAAGCCAACACCTTTAACGGTCGTAAGCGGGAATTTATCACTCTTGTAAGTTGTATGTTTGTAAAGGTAGTCTGCTCCTTCTTCTTGAGCGAATTGACCTTTGGCATCGACCATTTCTAGGGCAATGCGTCCAGCTTTATTGGCCAAACACTCAGCCACACAAACACCACAGCCAACACAATTTTGTGTCGAAACTTGAATGCGAAATTTTAGTCCCGCGACTGATGCTCCGCCAACAGCATCGCGGACATCGTTTTTAACAATGTCGGGGGCTTTAGCGAGTTCTTCCTCATTAATGAGGAATGGGCGAATAGTTGCATGCGGACAAACAAAGGAACAAGTATTACATTGAATACAGTTTTCTTTTATCCAGCGTGGAACCATATCAGCAATTTTGCGTTTCTCTTTGAAAGTAACGTTGTTATCCATCGTGCCATCGATTAATTCGTGTTCTACAAATTTGCTAACCGGAATCGTGTCGCCATCTAATGAACCGACAATATCGACATAATTATCAAAGTAGTCATCACCAGTTTTTAGACTGACACGCTTGTATGGTAGTTCAATCCATTTCGAATCAACCTTAACTTCGCGTAGTCCTTGGGTGCCGGCATCAACGGCTTGATTATTCATATTAATGACTTCTTCACCTTTTTTGCCATAAGCTTTAAGATTGAGTTTCTTCATCCACTCAATCGCTTCGGCATAAGGCATAATCGCAGGATTGAGATAAAAGAAGCTGGCCTGAAGTATGGTATTAGTGTGACGACCAAGTCCAATCTCACGAGCGATTTTATTCGCATCAATAACGTAGAACTTAGCGTTTCTTTTTGCTAATTGATGCTTAACGCGATTCGGAAGCATCTTTATGAGGTTTTCATCATTCATATCGGTGTTAAGTAAGAAAGTGCCGCCTTTTTTGAGGTTTTTAAGCATATCAAACTTAACAACATAGGTATCGATAGAACAACTAATAAAATCAGCGTTGCCAATAAAATAGGTTGAGCGGATTGGTGATTTTCCAAAGCGAAGGTGTGAACGTGTCACGCCGCCAGCTTTACGAGAATCGTATTGGAAATAAGCTTGGGCGTATTGTCCCGTTGCATCACCGATGATTTTAATCGATGACTTATTAGCGGAAACAGTGCCATCGCTACCTAAACCATAGAATAAGCATGAGGTATAGTCGTTAATAGTGTGGAAATCCTCATCAACCTTTAAAGAAAGATTTGTGACATCATCAACTATGCCAATGGTGAAATTATGGAATGGTTTGCCTTTTAACATGTCATAGACGGCTTTAACATCGCGAGGTGGAACATCTTTACTCGAAAGACCATAACGACCGCCATAGACGGCGATATCGCGCCCTTCTTGGCGAAGAGCAGTTACAACATCAAGATATAAAGGTTCACCTGGAGCGCCGATTTCTTTAGTGCGATCTAAAACGGCAATCCTTTTAACAGTATGAGGAATAGCGTTGGCTAAGTGTTTGCTAGAGAAAGGACGATAGAGATGTACTTTAACTAAGCCAACTTTTGATCCGCTTTTACGAAGTTCATTGATGACTTCAATTGTCGTTTCAGTCACTGAACCCATGGCCACGATAACATCTTCAGCCTTTTCGTCACCATAATAGGTAAAGGGTGCGTAATGGCGACCAGTAAGTCTTGAAGCCTCTTCAAAATATTTCTCGGCGTAATCAAGAACCTTCGCATAATGAGTATTTTGCGCTTCACGACCTTGAAAATAAATATCTTCATTTTCCGCACCACCGCGAGTAACGGGATGTGTATGCGGGTTAAGGGCTCTTGCCTTAAACTTTTCGACTTTATCAAGTGGAAGCAGTTTCTTCCACTCTTCATCATCGACTAATTCGATGTTTTGTATTTCATGAGATGTTCTGAAACCATCAAAGAAGTGCAAAACCGGTGCTTCGGCATCAATCGCGATTAAATGAGCAATTGGGGCGAGGTCAGCCACTTCCTGAACACTATGGGAAGACATAATCGTAATCCCTGTTTGACGAACAGCGTAAATATCTTGATGATCGCCAAAAATTGATAGGGCGCGCGTCGCGATACTGCGAGCTGATACGTGCAGAACAGCTGGTAGAAGTTCCCCACACCACTTATAAATATTTGGAATCATTAACAATAGGCCTTGGCTGGCCGTGTAAGATGAAGCAAAAGCTCCGCCTTGTAAAGCGCCATGAACGGCAGCGGCCGCTCCGCCTTCTGATTGCATTTCGACAACCTTGCAAACATTGCCAAAGAAATTAATTTTTCCTTGCGAAGAATAGACATCGACCAATTCAGCCATGTTTGAACTAGGAGTAATCGGATAAATACCTGCGACTTCCGTAAAATTGTAACTTGCAAGCGCAGCGGCCGTATTACCATCGACCGATAGAAATCTTTTTTTAATTGCCATGAATGTTCTCCTTAAAATACCTATTGTATTATATGTGGAAAGAAGGTTTTTATCAAGGTTATATACAATATAAAAAGGGAAGCCTCTGATGATAGGGCTTCCAAACGTTTACTTTTTAACTTTCTTGCTTTTTCGTTCATTTTGCTCAATCGTGATAAGCTTTTTCAGAACGCGAAGTTCACTATCGGATAAGGTGGCACTTCGATCAAAAAGACCACTACTTTCAAAAACATACTTCTTGAAAATAAAGTCGCTTACAGATTCGTATTCTCCAACTTCTTTTTTAGTGACAATAATTCTCGGTTTAGCATCTTTTTTTCTTTCGAAAGCCAATTTTGCAACATATTCTTCCATCAGCGGCACTAATGTGCGCACATCGTAGGTAAAGTCCATGTTAACAAGTGGATCAAAATACGAAAGGACACGATTTATGACATCGGGAAAAAAGCCCATTTCTTTTGAAAGATGTTCACTTGTCAAATATTTACGAGGGCTCTTTTTAATCGCCGATAAATACTTACGGACATTTGTCAGACTCGGTCCATTCATAATAGTATCTCCTATTTATTAATTATATACTTGAAAATCCCGTCTAACAATAAAGAAGAAACCGCACCTAAGTGCGGCTTATAGACAATGGTACACCGTGCAGGGATCGAACCTGTGACCCGCTGATTAAGAGTCAGCTGCTCTACCATCTGAGCTAACGGTGCATTAATGCCAAATAATAGTAAATGATTTTGTTAT
>JAAZFR010000049.1 GCA_012971835.1 Erysipelotrichia bacterium | reverse complement strand
TACCATAAAGAGAACGGCGAGGGACAAGCCCTATGACCCGTCAGCAACCTGCGGTATGCAAGGTGCTAAAGCTTGAATGATGGGGAAATAAATCTATGAAAAATAGGCCCATCATCCGATGGGCTTTTTATTCCTCTTTATGGCAAAGATGCACAAAGGAGGAACATATATGCACTTTCAAAAATTTGGCAAACTGCCACCCGCACCATACGACGTTCCAGCGCATAGCAGAAGACGTCGCAAACTATATTACAAAGGCCTCGAATATCTCGAAAGCAAAAATCCTGACGAAGAAACCCTTGCGAAGGCTTATCAGCTAATCAAAGAATCGGCAGATATGAATTTTTCCTATGCTCTAAGTAAGATTGGTGAATTTTACCGCTTTGGTCAATTTGTCGATAAAGATTCCAAAAAAGCCAAAGAAATTTTTCTAGACCTAGTCGAGCGCCTTAATCCGACTGCAGCTCTTAATCTTGGACAAATGTATCACGATGGAGACGGTGTTGAAAAAGATTCTAAGAAGGCCGGTGAGTATTTTGAAAAAGCCTTTCTTTATGCCTCACGCGAAGCATACAAGGGCGATTGGCTCGGTCACGATGTCCTCGACAATAAGTTCCTGTTGGTCGATCACGAAATAAACAACGCCATCAAAAAGTATCGTCTTGATCCCATTTGCGATATATGCCACGAAAATGTTTTTGAACAACGATCATTTGCACAATCGCCTTTTAGAGAAATCAGGAAAGTACCGTCACGCATTGAATATCCTGAATACGATGATGGGAAACCGGTTATTAGGAGAGGTTTTTGCTGTGTTAATTGCATGGATGAGTATATTTACCCATTGATGGAGGCGGTGAAAAAAGGACTGGTTAGTGAAAAAGAAATTACTTATTTGGACGGTCGAGACGATATGATGAATGCCTTAAAAATATTTTTAAAGGCTGATTAAAGATGAGTATGGAGGAGCAAAAAATGGAAACTATTGCCGAAATAAAATTAGAGATTCTCCGTTATTTTGACAAGCGAGAAGCCAAAATTAACGGCACAAAGGTCCGGCGTCTGGTGTCATACAATGGCAAACAAGGTTATGTCATTCGCAAAAAGATAAGTGAAAGGACGATTCATAATTTAACTCTTTTAGAAGTTGGACACTGGTTTAGGAAAATGACAGCGCTGCCCCATTATCACACCCCTTATAGTGGCAAACCTTTTTATGGACCGTTCGCATACGATCGATATATTCATCTCGTAGCGAGATTGAAATTAAGACATTTCTTTTTGAATGAAGACACTCAAAGTGAGATTCGCGAGCTTAAAGCACAATATGTTTTTGACGAGACGATGAAAGGCAAAAGCTTAAATTTAGGAGAAATCGAATATACATCCAACCGCTATTGTGGTGGAATTCGCACGGCCCTGAAACTTTTTCGAAAGTCCCATTATCAAGCATTTATTGATTACCCCGTCACGGTTGACATCGATAAGTATAAAAAAGAAGACAAAGTTGAGTTTGTTTTTCTAACAAATAATATTCTTTTTATATCATTTTTGTATAGCGGTCCCCGGTCCATTCGTCATGATCATTATCGCGAAAAAATGAAACTTTTGGCCATCGGGCTCATGAACAAATTCGGGAAGCGCGATAAAGTCTTCATTTACTATTCGAGATATTACCTAGGGTGGTGTCCGTTTATCGAGGAATACTCCGGTGAGAAACTATATTCTTGGTTTAGCCAAAAGGTTAAAGAAATGAAAGACATCACTGAGACGGGAAAAATTTATGTCAATTATAGCAATGTCAATTACGACAATCCGAATTTTGACTTTGAAGATGAGTCTGATGAAGATGTCGATTAAAAGAAAAGGAAAAAAACAATGAAGCTAGAAAAATTTATAAAATTACACGCCCCTGCTGATGACCTCGATATCATCAGCAAAGATAGAAGAGGACTCTATGACGCGGCGATGAGTTGTTTAAATCAAGCCGAAGACAGCAAAAATGATTACAAGGCAGCCTACCCTTTATTAAAAGAAGCCGCCAAGAAAAAGGATCTCTTTGCCATCGCCGAACTCGGCTGGTTTTATCTTAATGGCTACCATGTCAAGAAAGATCTGTCCAAAGCCCGCGAATTAATTCGCTATACCTTTGAACGCGGTAATTCCAAAGGCGCCTATTACTTCGGCGTGATCCATCGCAAAGGCAAAGGCGCGCAAACGAATTACATAAAAGCGATTGAGCTCTTTAATGTTTCAGCGACATACGCCCTTCGAGAGATGAAATTAGGCGAAAATAGAGGCAAGGACTTTCTAACTCAAATCATCAAATTAAAAGACAAGGAAATAAAAAAGTTATATGAATTGTATAAAAACGATCCCGTCTGTGATATTTGCTTTGTTAACATCTGGGAACAGGTCTTTATGGAAGACTCTATGAACGCTCCTTTTATTCGTCTCTCGCTTCCTCCAGATGCCAATCCTCCAGAACTCTATAAAAGACCCACGGCTAATTCCATCTTATTTAAAGAGGGGCATTATTGTCCTTTTTGCCAAAAAAACTATATCGATAAAATTGAAGAAGCCTATAAGCAAAGCATACTTTCAAAGCACGACATCGAGGCCTTGGCTAAAAGGGATGACCTTTTTGAAGCCTTGCAACCCTTAAGAATTCATTGGATAAAAAGACTCCGAAAAAGTTCACATTATAAAAGTTTACTCAAGACTTTTTGATGATTATCCAATAAGAATTGATAGTAACTCGTTGTTAGACAAGTATGTTTGCTTTTGGACAATCTAGAAAACATCACAAGTAAGCCCAATCGAGCCGTGTTTGAAGAAATAACGTGCAAAGGAGAGATAAATGAGTGTAAACCACAATAAAGGAAACAATATGATTAAATTGAGTTTAGAAGACTACAAGAAACAAGTAGAAGCGAACTTAACTCAAAGAGTTGGAAAGAAAGAATCCGCTCGTTTGATGAC
>JAAZFR010000048.1 GCA_012971835.1 Erysipelotrichia bacterium | reverse complement strand
ATGTCTTCATCAATATCATCTCCGACATCGATTACTACTTCATTAAAATACAAAGTGAATGTCGTTGTAACTAAATCGATATCAGTGGTTGTGATTGTGACTTGGAAAACGTAGTCAGGACGATCGCTAGTCGCTTCGCTAACAACGCTTAAAGCCTCCGAATCAGTCAACTGTTTGTAGAGACTTAAGTAGTGGTTGACTGTCGCTAAATCCTCATCAGGATCGCTCTCTTCGTCGACAGCCCTTAAAGTTTCTGGAGCGGTCGATACCTCAACTTCTTGAAGAGCGAGGGCGCCGGTATACTAAGCGAAGGCATACTGGTTATCAATTTCTGTTAGATTGAGGGCATCAGGATCAATGTTGGAATTGCTATTGCTTGGGTTACAAGCAGCTATCGCAAATGCGCATGTTGTTAAAAGCACGAATTTGGCGAGATTCATATTCTCTACCTCCTAACATATAAATAATCGATGATAACATTTTGATGAATAGTGAATTGGATATCGAAAAAAGGAGAGTTATCTCTCCTTATTTTTTTTATATTTAGTAAATTACATCGCTGGTTTAAGTGACTTCATCGACATCCACATGATGCGAATGCCAATTAGCATAACGAAAATCATCACGGCATACTCGGTGAAGATAAAGCCGAGAATTAAAGCTAGTAGTGAAGGAGTAAAGGATGCCCAATAGGCGATCTTTTGCGTTTCCCAGAAAGTATAGATGCGGAAGGGATTGCGTTTCCCACGCGTTAAAATGAAAATCATTAAGCCCATAAAAAAGATGAGCAAGGCATCGACACCCAACATAATGAGAGTTGAATCCCGGGCTGTTATCATTTTTGTGTTGTAATAGATATTATCATAAGCAGTATTCCACTTTTCGATAACCGCTCTACGATATTGCTCGGCCTTTAAAGCGCCATCATCCTCGCTGAATTGAGCGTCGTGGCTTGTTATGTAAGTAACGTTATCAATTACGACCGTGGCCAATGACTTAAAGTCAAAACCAAGTTCAAGATTAACATAATCACCAGATACGCTGCTTAGCGCCGTGGTGTTTCCGGGTTGAAAGAGCTGGCCGACCATTCTTTCACGGCCAAAAATTAAATAACTAATGCTCCGAGCTGTTCCTGCTTCATCGCGAGGGGTTCCATCTAAGGGGTTTTTGTTTTGGGAGACGTTAGTGTAATAGCCAATGAAATCATCGCCAACCATATTGGTGTAATAAACTTCAAAGTCAATTTTGTCCTCATTGTTTAGATGAACATATTGTTTGAAAGTACTATTTTCACCATTGTGAATTGCTTCCCAGTTTGTTTGATCAACACTCAAAAAGCGACCATCGTCATCTTCACTGACAACCATTGATATATCACTATCAATGAGGTGATCGGTGAAAGCGACAATAGCGTTATCGTAATTATATAAATAATTAAGCGAAGTAAAATCGGATCCTTGGGCTTGCAAGGAAGTTACCATGATAGGTAATATCGATAAAACCAATGCTAAGAAAACAAAAATGACGGCAAAATACCACTTTTTTGTTCTTCCACCTTCTATACAAGCATCATTATTAATGAGGCTTTTCATGATTAATTTAAAGTTTTTCATATTTTCACTAATTCCAATCGCTTACATAGTTTATTATATATAAGTTATATTTTCAAACACTATTCGATGTATGAAAGGTTGCTAAATAGCGCAGATTAAACTATATTAATGCGGAGAAGAAACGTGAGTAAGAAAGTTCGCTTGATTAGATTTACAAAGTGGGTGGCGGTTTTGCTATCGGTTTTTGCTCTAGTGACAATCATTTTTCCTTTTGCTAGCGAAACATTATTGGACGGAACAGTTGTCTCGTATCCGACATGGATCGCTGTTTTTGGCGGCACGTATTCATTTAGCGACTTGACTCATGATTATGCGATTGAATTTCATCTCAACATCTATCTACTAGTAACATATCAGCTGGCAGGCCTCAGTTGCTTGGCCTTTTTCCTATCCGGGAGAAAGAAAACAAATCTAATTTTTGCCTTAGTAATGGCATTTATCAGTATGATATCGACGATCTTTATGCCTTATGTTGTCCGCTTTGCCACTCCAGGCTTTTCCTTAGAAAACGTTCAAGTTGGCTATGGCCCCATGCTCGGCACCGCGGCTTTACTTTTAACGCAGATTATTGCCCTTTTTCATATTTTGACCGACGAACGTTTCAATCGGTAACTAAATCCCTCTTTGCAAATGCTTTTCTTGTTTCGACTTAATGTCGAGATGTTGTATAATCTAATTTATGAAAACTAAGAAAATTATCCTTTTATCTTTGGTTCTGACAAGCCTTTTATTAAGCGGCTGTAAGAACGACATTCCCTCAATATCTGACATCAGCAGTGGCGATATATCCGATTCGTCGAGTACCCCCTTGGATACTTCTGGTGACACAAGTGGTGGGACGGGTCAAGACACGACCTCCTCCTCATCAAACACAAACGATCCTTCTCGACCAAACCCGGAAAACCCAAGCGCGATTGTAACGACAGTTCAGGCTCTCGCCCAGAAAAAGGCAACTGATACAAGGAATTTGTATCGCGTGACGGGCATTGCTCAATACGCTGGCTATTATAAAAGAGGCTATTTTGATTTAGTTGATAACGGCTGGACAATTGTCGCCTATGGAGTCAGTAGTAAGAATACGTGTATTAGTAAATCAGGCAGTACTTATTCTTATACGAATAACGACTCCTTTGCGAGCACCGGAATCCGCGCTGGGGATGAAATTACCCTTGAAGGAATATTTACTTTTTATTCCTATTCTAGTAGTTATGGCGTTCCTGAGTTTTCTGGCTATCCAACTAAAATTATTAGTAACGGATTAAGTACGATTACTGCGAAATCTTACGCCGCCCAAGAAACCTATAGCGGCAACTATTATAATTCGATTAATTCGGCAGATAATGGCACGGCACTAGGAACAAAACTGCACAATTTAATGATGTCGACTCACTCGACATATGTTTCTTACTCGAGTCTTGATAACACATTAAAGAAAACAGACGAAAAATGCTTTTACTCTGGACAAAATATAAACTCATTTAATAAAGAACATGTTTGGCCACAAGCAAAGTCGAAAGACGGCGGTGGTCCGCAGCTCTTTGGTACTTCGTATGCCGGATCAGACATTCACCACATTCGAGCCTCTATCAATACTTATAACTCGTATCGAGGTAGTTCGATGTTTGCGACAATTTTTGGCACACCACGAACTGTAAATTACACTGGCGGTGGAATCGCTAAGTTTGGTTCGGGCAACAATTATGGCGTAACTGAACCTGCTGATTCTCGCAAGGGTGACGTCGCAAGAATCATTATGTATGTATATTTGCATTATGGTACCGACTTTAACGGAACATTAAGTTCGGGAATTACTGGAAAACTTTATATTACTGGTGTAATTGGTGCGAACAGCACATCTGACTGCTTTAAACTACTTCGTAAGTGGAATGCTGAAGATCCCGTCAGCAGCGAAGAATTGAATCGCAATAATATCGCTTTTCAAAAGCAAGGAAATCGTAATCCGTTTATTGATCATCCGACTTACGCTGATCGTATTTGGAATTAATTATCATCTATAAAACAAACACTTTTCTTTGTTGATTATCTTTTCTCATGCTAATATTACTACGCTTATGTTTCTCATAAGCCAACACGGGGATGTTCATGGCATCGACAGGGTTGTGTTCGCAATAATTGCAGCCGAGTGATGACGTTATCATCAAACCAAAGATAACTGGCAACAGAAATCTT
>JAAZFR010000196.1 GCA_012971835.1 Erysipelotrichia bacterium | reverse complement strand
GAAGATAAGTATTTAAGGCCGTCTCATTATCATTGGCTTCTTCAGATAGGTGGGCCAAAACAACTTCTTTTGTCTTATCACCAATTAGTTCACTCATATAGAGAGCTGAGTCTTCGTTTGATAAATGACCGACATCGCTGAGAATCCGTTGTTTTAATTCCGCTGGGCGATTCGTTTTCAAAAGCATTTTTATGTTATGGTTGGACTCAATTATATAATAATCAGCATTTTTCATGACTTCGAGATTTTTTTCGCTTATATACCCGGTATCAGTCATATAAACGAGCTTCTCTAAGTCGTTTTCCAATAGAAAACCAATTGGCGAATGAGCGTCATGAGAGGTGGAAAGGGGCGTGACACTTAAACCAATCAAATCAATTTTTTGATAAGGTCGCAAAAGATGATATTGACCACCGCCAAAGGTTCCTTCGGTTGCATACAGTCTTTCGCTTTTGAAAAACCTAGCCCCGCTCGCGTGATCGCTATGTTCATGAGTAAACAACACAGCCTCAATATCATCGATTTTGTAGCCTATTGTTTCTAACTCACTTGTTAATCGCGACAAGGTTATACCCATATCGATTAAAAGAACACGATTATCGTGTTCTAAAAGAGTCGCGTTTCCCTTCGATCCGCTAGCGAGAATATAAAAGCGCATTACATGTCCCCATCAGATTGAGATTCGATTTTAGCCAATGCTTCTTCGTATTCTTTAGTCGGATTATCAAATCGCCCGTAGCTTTTAAAGAAATGGAGCGGAATTTTACCGGTTTTACCATTTCGGTTCTTGGCGATAATCACTTCTACTGTCGAGGCATCACCAGGAAGCGAGGCGTCGAGTTCGCGTTTTTGTTCTTCTTTTGACTTGCCATCGCGTGGTGTTTCATCAGTTGGGTAACGACCCATTTTTTTCGATGCAACTTTGGCACCGATATTTTCATAATAGTCTTGACGATAAAGGAGCAAAACTAAGTCGGCATCTTGTTCAATGGAACCAGATTCGCGAAGATCAGATAATTGCGGACGCTTGTTCTCGCGTTTTTCAACTTCACGAGAAAGTTGCGATATGGCAATAACAGGAACTTTTAACTCACGCGCCAAGTCTTTTAATGAGCGTGATATTTCACTAACTTCTTGTTGGCGTGATTCAAACTTTTTATTACTGCTGGTTATTAAACCGATATAGTCGACGATGACAAGACCCAAATCGCCTTGTGTCGCTTTTAATTTTCGCGATTTAGCAACGATGTCATATAGTTTTATTCCTGGCGTGTCATCGATAAAAATAGTTGACCGCGAAATTGCGTTGATGGCCTCCTCAATCGAGAGTCTTTCTGACTTATTTAAGTAGCCGGTTGTGATGTGATCTAAATCGACACAGGCCCGGTTCGCAACGAGTCGTTTAGCAAGTGAATCAGCCGACATTTCTAGAGAAAAAATGGCGACAGGAATATTGCTTTTTAACGAAGCGTTGAAAGCGATATTAAGGGCTAAAGCGGTTTTGCCAACGCCAGGTCGAGCGGCCATAATAATCAAATTATCGCGCTGAAATCCATGGGTGTAGTGGTTAAGACCTGTGTATCCGGTATTAATGCCGGTGACACCGTCTTCACTAACTTGCTTGGTTTGTAAATTGATACTCTCACGAACTCGGTCAGCCAACTCATCGCTTGCGATAAAATTGGATATCCTTCTTTTTTCGGTAACTTTTCTTATTTTTAGTTCGGCTTGAGTAACAAAATCGCTAATATCTTCGATTTCCTCATTTTGAAACGTGTTATCTATTTCGCGCATCGCCATTAGCAAATTGCGAATAATGGCTTGATCCTTGATGATTTTAATATAAAATTCAAGGTTTGATAAAGATATTGCTGATTGCGATAATTCAAGCAAGTATTCAGTGCCGCCGATTGAATCTAATTCTTTAGAATTAATAAGCTCTTCAGTGACTGTTTGCACATCAATCGGAATATGTTTATCTTGGAGTTGCCGCATCGCTTTAAAAACGGCCCGATTTGCATAGTTTCCTTCATAAAACTCTTCGGCTATTAATGAACCAAGTCCATCAACAACGGCTTCGGGGGCGATAAGCATGGCCCCTAAAACGGCTTTTTCGGCTTCTTTATTATTAGGTAATTCTTCGCGATTTCTAGCCATTGTCTACTCCTTTTTGATGACGTG
>JAAZFR010000047.1 GCA_012971835.1 Erysipelotrichia bacterium | reverse complement strand
ACGGCGGCCGCTCGTTTGCGGAGACTAAACGAGAAAGACCAAATTATCATCTTTGAAAAAGATGAGCACATCTCCTTTGCTAATTGTGGTCTCCCCTATTACATTGGTGGTCTAATCACTGACCGCGAACGCCTTTTGGCAGAAACACCGGAAACGTTTAAAGAAAATCACAATATTGATGTTCGCATCTTTTCGGAAGTCATAGCCATTGATACTAAACACAAAACAGTCACAATTCGTGAAGTGAAAACAGGAAGAACCTATGATGAAACATATGATAAATTGCTTCTTTCTCCGGGCGCGACACCGATATGGTTACAAGTTCCTGGTTTAGAAAAAGCCCACAACGTTTTTTCGATGAGAAATTTGGTTGATACCGATAAATTGTTTAATTTTATTAATGAACAAAATGTTAAAAACGCTGTCGTCATCGGCGGTGGTTTCATTGGTATCGAATTGGCGGAAAATCTGGTTGAAAGAGGTATAAAATCGACAATCGTTGATCTAGCTGACCAAATTTTGCCTCCGCTTGACTTTGAGATGGCAAAAATGGCCCAAAATGAAATGGAAACCAATGGTGTAAAAATCTATTTAAAAGATTCGCTTGCGGAAGTTAAGGATGAAGGCAAGACAGTTATTTTAAAAAGCGGCATTACCTTAAAAACTGATTTAATTATTATGGCTGTTGGTGTACGCCCAGAATCACGTTTAGCTATTGCTGGAGGTCTTAAGGTTGGACCAAAAGGACATATTGTCACTAATGATCACTTGCAAACAATTGATGCAAAAAGCGGCGAAGTAATACCTGATGTTTATGCGGTTGGCGATGCGATAGAAGTCAAAGACTTTATTGATGGAACTCCGACTGCCGTTCCTCTTGCGTGGCTCGCAAATCGGCAAGGCCGGTTAGTGGCTGATCATATGAATGGCTGGGACGTTAAATTTAACGGCAGTTTAGGCACCTCGATTGTTAAAGTATTTTCTTTGACAGCCGCCAGTACGGGCAACAATCAAAAAACGCTCGACAAGAAAAAAGTCGACTATCGCTCAGTGGTAATTACCAGATCAAATCACGCCGGTTATTATCCGGGAGCAAGCGATATTGTCATTAAATTATTATTTAGTCCTGAAAGCGGTAAGATTTTAGGCGCACAAGCGGTTGGCAAAGACGGGACTGATAAGCGCATCGATGTTATTGCAACGGCAATTAGAGGCGGCTTAACAATCTTTGATTTACCAGATATTGAGCTTGCTTATGCTCCTCCCTTTGGCTCATCTAAAGATCCAGTCAATATCGCCGGTTATGTCGGCGGTAATATGATGAAAAAAGAGTTTGGAGTAGTTAATCAGCAAGAATTAGACGAATTTCGTAAAAAAAAAGTAATAATCATTGATTCGCGCACTCCCTTGGAGTTTAGCATCGGTCACATTGACGGAGCGATAAATATTCCATATTATGGAATACGGAAGAATTTAGATAAATTACCTAAAGAAAAAGACGCGCCCATTATTGTCTATTGTAATGTTGGACATACGGCTTATTTATTTATAAAAGTTCTCGTCAATAATGGCTATACAAATGTTTCAAATTTACTGGGCGGATATAAGATTTACAAAGCTCTTCATCAAAAAAACCTCGTCGAAGAATTACATAATCCCGAACATCGCCGTCTCGATGGTGATGAACCCCAAATCATCAATACCGATTACCGTGATGATGAGATCAAAATTTTCATCGATGCCTGTGGCTTACAATGTCCAGGCCCAATTATGCAAACATATAAGGCTGTCGAGAAACTAAAAGTTGGTGAAGTGGTGAAAATCATCGCGACCGATAGCGGATACTTTAACGATGTCGAAAAGTGGTGCGAAACAACCGGAAATACGCTTTTGAAAAAAGAAGCGACCAAGGAAGGCTATGTTGCGATCATCCGCAAAGGTTCGAATAAAACAGCAAATAAAAGTGTCGAAAATGAAAACACGACAATCGTTTTATTTAGCGGCGAAATGGATAAAGCAATGGCAGCTATGATCATTGGTCAAGGCAGTCGCTCGATGGGTAAAAATGTCACGATATTTTGTACATTCTGGGGTCTAAATTTGCTTCGCAAAGAGCGAAAAGTCAAATTGAAAAAAACATTTATTGAAAAAATGTTCGGAGCAATGATGCCTCGTGGAGCAAAAAAAATGCCGATTTCGAAAATGAATTTTGGAGGCATGGGAGCCAAGATGATGAAATCGGTGATGAAAAAGAAAAATGTCGATTCGCTTGATACATTGATAGTTCAAGCAAAAGCAGCAGGCGTTAAATTTATCGCCTGTACGATGAGCATGGATGTCATGGGTATTCAAAAGGAAGAACTTATTGAGGGAATTGAATACGCTGGTGTGGCTACTTATTTGGCTGAATCAGAAAAAGCCGGAGTAACACTCTTCATCTAAAAATTAAGAGCCACTTTTTGAAAAGGAAACAATTGTCTAATCCAAGAGTGGCTTTTCTATATGATTTTTTGATTATTAACATTGAATTAGGGCGCAATTATTCATACCATAATAAATAGTTGTTCAAATTTTAATTTGAGCGCGGAGATTTAATGGCAGTCATCAATATTACCAATTATGTGCGAAAAGAAAATGCTCGGCTAACGCTAGATAATTTTCGCGATGCCGATGCCTTAGTCTTTGCTCAGCTATCATATCTTGATTTTTCGGTAGTAAAAAAAGGGAAGAGGCTTGAACTAATTGGTGAAAAAGCCAAAATCGCCGCTACTAAAAGCCATTCAAAAGAAGAAAATGAAGAGTTATTACTTTGCGTGTCAAAAAGTTTACGCTTTCAAAACGTAAAAATCGTCAATCATGTTTCGGAAACTAATCTCTTGTTCGAGATGCAATTTTCAGCGACGACTTTTGTTATTAATCGTGGCTTAATTGTTGTGGCCTTTCGCGGAACGGATGACACCATTAACGGCTGGAAAGAAGATTTTAATATGGTTTTTATCGATGAAGTGCCAGCCCAAACAAAGGCAGTCGAATATTTGAAAGTCGTCGCGAGCAAATATCGTTTTTCCAAGATAATTGTTCTCGGTCATTCCAAAGGCGGAAATTTAGCTTTTTACGCCGCGATGAAACAAAAAGAGAAGATCCAGAGCCGAATCGTTTCAATTTACAATCTCGACGGTCCTGATTTTCGTGAAGATATATCTTCATCCACTGCATATATCAATCTCCTCCCTAAGGTTGTCAAAATCGTTCCCGAAGAAAGCATCATTGGAATGATTCTTCAAACAAATTCCTACTACTATATAGTAAAATCTCAAGGAACTCTATTTGCTCAGCACAATTTATATAACTGGCAAATCGATAGCGAAACGAGTGATTTGATTCACGAGACAACCTTGAGCGTTTCATCGCGGAAAATTAAAAACTCCCTGTATGCCTGGTTAAATGGTTTTAGTGTTGTCGATCGGCAAATAATTATTGATAATTTCTTTGATTTGCTTCTTGTTTCAAAGTGCACAACCTTAAGCGAATTTACTGAAAATTTAAAAGCCAACACAAAATTAATTTATGGCGAATATCGCGAATCAGACAGCCATACAAAGAAGTTGTTGCGCAAAACGTTTTTAGATTTAGCAAAAGAGTTGATGTCTAATTATTTTACTCGCGAGAAAAATTTAGAAAAAAAATCGAAAAAAATCGAAGCGAAAATCAAAAGAAATATAGGTGAGTAAGATGCCTTCAAAAACAATTATTGAATTATTAAAATACAGTGATTCTCTTTCCAATCAGGAAATGATGAAATGGGCTTTACGCAATGTTCGCGAAGTCATCGATATTCTTAACTTAAATGTTAGAAACGATAACGAATATCGGTTGATGGTTTTAGAAACGAATCGTTTCCTAACTGGTTTTCATAAAGTTTCTCACATGCGCAATCAAGCTCTTAAGATGCACGAAATCGCTCGTCACGAGAAAAATGAAGTAAGATGTAATTTATTACGGGCTTATGGCCACGTGATTGCCACCGCCCACGTTAAAGAGCACGCTTTACACGCGACCGAATATGCAAATAAAGCGTTGAAAGCATCAAACATTGATAGTGAAGAACTAACGGTACTCGTTCACAAACAAAATGCCGCCCTTGAATCTCTTGCACGATTTCTCGTTTCGGTTGATACATCCATTTCCGATTGATAATGTCTTCTAAAATTGTTCTTAAAGTATTGGAATTGAGAATAATGTTTGGATAAATATAGACGCTGCCCTTCCTCGTAATCAAGAAAGTCGCGTTGTTTGTTTAAAAACAAATAGGAAAACTGCTTGGGTAAACTGTGGTTTATATCAAAGTGGGTTAATTATCCACTTTTTCATTGGTCTTAATCGTAAAAGCGAAAGCGATTAACAAACCAAGTGTCGCTCCACCTAAATCGATTGCGACATCAATCCAATTGGCGTTTCGTCCTCCAGCAAAGTATTGGATAAATTCAGAAATACCGGCCACCAAAAACATTATGAGGACACCAAATAGAAGAATGACTAAGTTTTTCTTGAAAGTAAATAATTTGTACAAGGTCAAATATGCAAAGACACCATCGATTAGAAAAATAAAGAAGTGACCAAAAAACTTGCGAACGAAGATAGCAAAACCTACTAATTCGGCCTCATTTAATATCACTCCAAAAAAACGGAGAATCGCGTTTAAAACATCGACGACAAAGTCGCTTTGCGAGGAAGAGATATCGCTAGAAAAACCTGCGAAGACAAATATTATCGCGCTTAATAAAACAAACAAGGAAGCATAGATAAAACCCGCTTTTGATGTTTGCATCTTTGACATATATGCATTGTAGCAATTATTAATAATTACTAGTTAGCGAAATTAATGAGCGATTTCTTTACATGTCTCGTTTGACACATGTTAAATTTAATATGGAGGAATATGAATAATGTTTTTAAAATATTTAATTCTAATTGTACTTACGTTTGTCGTCTTTCTTCTTCTTGATTTAGTTTGGCTCGTCAAAATATCACCCCGTTTCTATAAGAAAAACCTTGGGCATTTAATGGCTGATAAAGTCAATTATGTGCCAGCCATCATTTTCTATCTTATTTTTATCGTCGGAATTACTCTCTTTGTAATTGGGCCAGCATACGCTGGTGGTAGGGGTTGGTCTTACGCTTTAATTTATGGTGCCATTTTTGGGCTCGTAACTTACTCAACATACGATTTAACAAACTTCGCAACGCTAAAAAAGTGGCCTCTTAATGTGACATTGGCAGACATTGCCTGGGGGACATTCTTGTCGACCGCGACAGCTATTTCCGTTTATTACTTAGCTGTTTTGATAGGAGTATAAGCAAATGATTACTTTAGGTTATATCTTACCGCCAATTCTTGTTGTTCTTTTCTTTGCTCTCACTTATTTGATTGCCGAAAAAAAGAAAAACTATGGCTATATCGATATAGTGTGGGGGGCGAGTTTTGTTGTTAATGCTTGGTCGACCATACTTATCTCATCGCTAGTTAAGAACGCTTGGCCAAGTATACCGGCTATTGTTATTACGATTGCCGTGACGATTTGGGGTATGCGTCTTTCTAGTTATTTGTTTAAAAGAAACTGGAATAGACCTGAAGATTATCGCTATGTAAAAATGCGAGAAAATTTAGTTGGCAGAAAATATCCTCGTCTATTGGCGTTTCTCAAGATATTCATGTCACAAGCTTTTCTTTCAATACTCGTTTCGACTGTTATTATCGTTACTCTAAATGGAACAATATATGCTAACGATTGGCTGGTCTATGGTTTTACCATTGCGGGAGCGGTTTTATGGATTATCGGTTTCCTTTTCGAAAGTGTTGGTGATGCTCAATTAAGGCGCTTCATCGCTAAAAGTGAAAACCGTGGCAAGATTATGGATCAAGGCTTATGGGCTTATACTCGGCATCCTAACTACTTTGGCGAATCATTGATGTGGTTTGGATTGAGCGTGGTAGGCTTATCAGTTATGTACGGTTATATAGGATTTGTGTCTTATATATTGATAACTACTTTGCTTCTTTTTATTTCCGGAGTCCCTTTATTGGAAAAAGCATTTAAGGATCGTCCCGGTTTTGCCGAATATGCCTCACGCGTTAGTGTTTTTATTCCTTGGTTCCCAAAAAGAAAAAATAAATAATTAGTTAGGAGACACGATTATGAAAAAAGTTCACATTATTACTGACAGCACCTCAGACATCAGTCAATTCGAGGCCGAGAAATTAGGCATCGATGTTGTGCCGCTGCACGTTAATATCGATGGCGTCGATTATATTGATGGCCTGACAATTAGCAATCAAGATTTTTTCAAAAAGCTGAGAACTGCGAAGATTTTGCCCAAAACCTCTGCCCCAAGTCCGGCATCCTTTCTAGAGAAAATTAATAAGCATCCACACGATGAAGAAATTATTGTTATGACAATATCAAGTGATGCAAGCGCGACCTATTCGTCAGCGAGAATAGCTGTTGAACAATCTGGGCGTAACAATGTTACCCTTCTTGATACAAGACAGGCAACATTAGGTTTATTAGCTCTTGTCCACGCCGCCGTTTTGTTTCGTGATGCAGGCGATAATGCAGTGACGATAGTTGAAAAAATCAAACAAATAAGTAAACGCATTGTAGTCAAAGCGGCTTTTGATGATTTGAAATATTTACGCATGGGAGGAAGAATACCATTCACCCTTGCCGTCCTTGGCTCAGTTATCAATATGAAACCAATTATTACCATGCAAGACGGAAAAATTCATTCAGCCGCTAAAATTATTGGTATGCAAAGAGCATTAAATCATATCGTCTACAATCTTGCAGACAATGAAGTTGATTATTCTCTACCAACTTTTGTCGGCCATACAGATAACGTCGAAATGTTTAAACGCTTTACCGATTTAATTCGCATTCATAAACCTGATTTTCCACTAGATAAAGAGGCATCGATTGGCCTTGCTGTCGGTACCCACGCCGGCCCGGGTTGTGTTGGTATAGTCTACTTTACAAAGTAAGATTTCATGACTGAAATATCATCAATTTATTGATATAATGTTTTCGTTCATGAGGTTTTATAAATGAAACATAGCAAAATTATTGGTCTCCTCGTTCTGCTTGTTACTTATCTTGCCGCTTTTGCAGTTGGTCTAATTGTCTATCATCTTGCGGTTGATATCGTTAATAGCGTGCTTTTAGCGGTTCTTATTGCAGATGTTATTGCCACCCTTTTCGTTTGGGGTGTTGGTCTTATATTCAAAACAGCCTCAATTTATGATCCGTATTGGAGTGTGCAACCACTTGTTATTTTGTTGGCTTTAATGATTAAATTCGGCGTTTGGGATTTAGGGGCAATCGTCTTACTTTCTCTCGTCGCTTTGTGGAGTCTTAGATTAACGGCCAATTTTATTTATACTTTCACTGATTTGTCTTATCAAGACTGGCGTTACACGATGCTTAAAGAAAAGAGTGGTCGCTTTTATCCATTCGTCAATCTTTTTGGTATTCATTTGTTTCCGACACTCGTTGTCTACTCTTGCATTTATCCAATGCTTCTTTATGTCGAAAGAGGAGGCGGTTCCTCATTTAGTTTACTAGGCATTATTGGTGTCGTTTTAGTCCTTATTGCCATCATGTTTGAAACACTAGCTGATATTCAAATGCAGAATTTTAGAAGCATTCCGGAAAATAAAGGTAAGATTATTCGCACTGGTCTTTGGAAGCACAACCGCCATCCTAATTACTTCGGTGAAATACTAATGTGGTGGGGCATATATGCGCTTGTTTTTGCTTTGAATCCCTCTTTATGGTTTGTCTTTTTTGGCGCCCTGATTAACACTCTTATGTTCATGGTTATCTCCATTCCGATGGCTGAAAGGCGTTTAGCTGCTTATAAACCAGGGTTTAGCGATTATTGTGCTGAAACATGGATGGTTATTCCCTTACCCTTTTCTAAACAGAAGCGAAAAGCCGATTAGTTTTTTGCATCGCGTATTATTATTTATATAATTAAGAGAACAGGGGCATAAATATGGATTTAAAAACAAAACTGCATGCTTTGGTCGATAAATACGATGCACTAATCATTTTTTTAGTAATTGAGTGTCTCGCTTTAACGGCTTTTTCTTTGGCCGATGCAAATATAATTTTTCGTTATCTTGGTTTTTTAATCGCTATCGTTTTAATTCCCTTTGCGCTGATGTTTACGTCAAAGAAAGAATGGCTCTCTCTTGGCCTATTTTCTCTTCCTTTAATTATCATCGCCTTTTTGACTGGTTTCTCAACCTTTACCCGCGATATGGGTTATGGATCTTTAGATAACTTATCGGTTGTGCTTGGCACATTGGCTTTTTTCTTTCTTGGCTTTGCTGTTCGTAGAGTTAAAAAGTTTAAAATTGATATCGCATTACTTACTATCGGAGTGGCGATGGCCCTGCTTGTCTTTTTAAGTCTCGTCTACTCTCTATATCAATATGGTCCGTTCCATGTCGCTTTGTATGACGGATTAGTTTACTACTACGACGGTCGCCTTTTCGTCGTCAGCGAAGAAACAAAATGGTTGCTTGGTTTCTCTTTCGTCGAAATGTCCACAAATTATGTCACATTATTCGGCACGATGCTTTCAACTTCGTTAGCGGGCCTTCTTTACGTTTCTCCAAAAAATGAACCGCGTAAGTTTTATATAACATTAGCAATTGGGTTAGTTGGACTTCTCTCGATTGTCTTACTTCCGAATCTTGATGCACTATATCTTTTAATTCCCGTTCTTATATTTGCTCTTTTATATCGCTTTATTCGATCAAGAGAAAAAGTTGGAGTCGCTGTTCAATACATCTTTTTTGCTCTATTGGGTATAGCGGGCATTGTTTTATTAATTACCGTGCTTAACGCGGCGAATATAAGTTTTTTAAGTAACTTTATTGCCGGTAATTCCCTTTTGAATCGTCTCTTTAATACCAATCGCTTTGTGTCACCTTGGAACGAAGTGCTGAAAGCAATGCTTACTTCTCAAGGTTTCTTTGGTTTTCCGTTAACGTATATTGATGGGTTAGTAGCGAATACCGGAGCCTTCGAGTTTGAAATTATTAAAGAAGGCGGATTCCTGGCCTTTCTTGCTCTTATCGCTTTTATTTTGCTCGTCATTTTTTCGATGTATCGTTATTCAGCTAAAAGTAAGGACGCCAGCTATATTAAAATTATTATTTTAACATTGCTAATTGCTGTATTTTTACACGGTAGTTTCTTATGGAACACCTTCCCACTTACATACACAGACGATTACTATTTCTCTTTCTTTAGAAGTGCACCTTATTTGCTTATTTTGTTTATCATCGGCTATGCTTATTATCCTTTACGGGGAACACCCTTGATTAATCATGAAGCTATTCCATCACGTGAAGGTGGCGAAGCACTATCAACCTCACAATTTGAAAAAGAGGAGGAAATCAAATTATGAACAAAAAATCATTATTTGTTCTCTTAATCGTCTCTTCGTTTATTTTAACTGGCTGTATGAATGATGTTTCTGAACTATATGAAGGTCATGCTTATGATACGGGCGTTTTTCGCGAAAACTATTATTCAACATGGAATGATAATCTTGTTAATCGCGTCGGTGAAGTCGCAAAAACCTATCAAGTGACTGCCGTTAATTCGTTTCAATTAAACAATCAAGAAGATTTAGAAAACCCAAATAATCTTTGGGGTAATGATGCCTATCGAAATGTTGAAACAAGCGAATTCTATTCGCTGTTGGCTGACACTCCTCACGAACAGACGGGATATGGCTATGGGCCTAGCAATAATTTAAGCGCGATTGACTCTGCTTTTGCGCGTGGCTTCTTGTCGCGCCTCTATGATGGTCGCGTCCATTGCGACGGCGTCACATACGCGCAAACACGTGTTCAAATTGATGAAAGTGGCTATGGAGCTTTATTTCCAAAAGAATTGACAAGCTATCGCTATTTTGCCCTCGCTTTAAGAGGCGCCGATGAGAGCGATGCGACTT
>JAAZFR010000195.1 GCA_012971835.1 Erysipelotrichia bacterium | reverse complement strand
CCAAAACCGACCACCGCTAAACCGCCGATGACGATTAAAACAATCGCCCAGCTCGGTAAGGTACTAGCCTTAAATTCTTCCCACATCGCTAAGACATAACGATTATTATCGCCGAAATCACGCATGAGTGATAAACGAGGAATCATCTCTTCATCAGGATATTGAGCGTATAGTTGACGACCGACACTATCTTCTTCGATATAAATAATCGTTTCCGTGTCAACGGTATCGCCGAAGAAATAAGTTAAATCATAAGCAATTAAATCATCAGTTATATCATTAGCGAGTTTCCACTCGTCAATTGGCGTTTCCCATTCATCTTCGCGAATGTCATACCACTCGTGGACGAGAGTATTAATGTCTTCACCACCGATGAAAGAGCTATAGCCGATGTAGTCCATGTTTTGCGCGGCGTTAAAAGGATCAGAAACGAAATCGAGAAACTTTTGCGCTAGTTCTTTGTTTAAAGAGTCGCTTTTGGGCATAACCCAACCATCGAACCAAATATTTCCGCCTGTTTCCGGAATCGAATAATATAATTCGGTCTCGATTTCTTCTTCAGCTTGATCCATGGCATAGACGGCATCGCCACTCCACGCAAGATTAATGCCAATCTTTCCGGTGACGATATCTTGTTTGCCGGAATCATTTTCAAAACCGTAAATGTTTTCTTTTAAGACTAGGAGCTCTTCTTTAACTGAAGCAACAGTTGTTTCATCAGAACGATTAAAGATAGTGGTTAGTTGCTCATTATATTCAGTTGGATCGTATGCGGGTTTGCTGTCATCAAGATATGTTTCTTGTAGTTGACGAATTTCTTCATCAAAAACACGCATTATGCCGACTGAATAAGTATCGCGCATTGAATCTTTTATCGAGATTGTATCTTTGTATTTTGTATCCCATAAAGAATTCCAATCTTGCATGTCTTCGGTGATTGTTTCAAAAGAAATATCGCGATTTGCATACTTTTCATATGTGGGATTATATAAAATGCCTAAGGTCCCCCACATATAACCAACCGCATAATCCGAAATGGAATGCGTTGTGTTTGTGACACTGTTAGTCGCTTCTATATTAGCGAATACATCTTTGAGATATGGTGAGGCATATTGATCGTAATTAGGAACTTTAACCGCGATGTCATCAAGCGGTTCGAGCATGTCGTTAGCAATCATCTTTTGAATCATGTAATCGCTTGGACACACTAAGTCATATACTGATTTTCCGGTTTGAAGGGAGTTAAGCATCGTTTCATTCGTATCAAAAGTATCGTAGACAACACTAATTTCCTTTCCTTCCGTTTCCATGATGAAATCTTCAAACTGTTCGACAAGATCTTTGGCATCATAACCATTTTGTGGGTCATTTAAATAAATGTAGTCTTCCCAGTTTAAAATACGAAGAACTTGACTACCACCTTCGTGAGGTCCTGCTCCACTACAAGCCGCTAATAAAAGCGCTGAGAAAAAAACGGCTGATGATCCCGACAAAGTCTTTTTAAAATTCATGGTTTTCCCTCCCTTTGCGAATTTTTTTCACACTCCTAGTTTTATTACGATATAAAGTAATTCCGACAACAACTAATAAGACAACAATGAAAATAATTAAGGTCAAGGCCCGCATTTCCGGTGGAATTGGACCACGTTTAATTTTAGCTTGAACCAAGGTTGATAACGTCTCGATTGTTCCTTCGCCATTTAAAAGGCCTGTGCCTCGAGTAAAGGCTGTGATGATAAAATCATCAAGCGAGAGGGTAAGTGATAGTAAAAAACCAGAAAGAATGCCTGGCATAATTTGCGGAATAATAATCTTCCAAAGTGCTTTTTGTGGCGTGGCTCCTAAATCAAGAGCCGCCTCATAAAGGTGCGGATCAAGTTGCATTAACTTAGGTCGCACGGAAATATAGACAAACGGGACAGACAAAACAACATGGCCGATTAACAATGTCCAAAAACCAAAGATCGACTGACCGTGGAAGATAACACTACCGACAAAAACAAACAAAACAGTCAGCGATAAAGCCATGACGATTTCGGCATTAACAATCGGTATTTGTGTCACGCCTTCGATCGCTTTCACCATGCGTTTGCGGCTGTAAAAAGCCCCAATCGCGCCAGCCGTGCCGAGCAGAGTTGAAATAACCGCGCTAATAAAAGCGATAATTAAAGTATTGCCTAAAGCCGTCATTATTTCTTTACTTTGAAATAAGCGGGCATATAGATTAAACGAAAAGCCTGTCCACACACCGACATTCGTCGCTTCAGTAAACGAAAAAGCGATTAAGACTAAAATCGGAAGATACATAATAAAGAGAAGCAGGTAAATATAAATGCCCGCAAAAATTTTCTTTGACTTTACCATAGGTTGCTCCCTCGCGATGCAAAGTCATCTTTATTAAAACGACGAGAAATAAGTAAGGTAATACCGACAATCGCTAGCATTATCAAAGCCATAAACGAACCATCATTCCACTGTGAGTTTGAAAAGTTTAGATAGATTGAATTACCAAACAAGGTAATTTTTCCTTCGGAAAGAACATCGGAAATAACATAACTCGACATCGTCGGCATAAAAACCATCGTCGCGGCGGATACAATGCCGGGTAACGACTGAGGTAAAATCGATTTTGTGAACACTTGAAAGGGATTAGCGCCCAAATCAGAGGCTGCTTCAATTTGACTTTGATCAAGCTTAAGCATCGTCGAGTAAAGTGGCAAAATGGTAAAAGGCAAGAAGTTATAAACCATACCGACCATCGTCGCTAAATATGGGTGTTGTCCTCCATTAATTCCAAACCATGTCAATAAGTCGCGAGTGGCCCCCGTGCGTAAGACGAAGTTAATCCACATTGGCATGACAAAAAGCAAAACTAAAACAGTATTAGTGTTGTATTGTTTGCGAGCTAAAAAGTAGGCTAACGGATAACCGATTAGCAAACAGAGAAGAGTGTTTAAAATACCAATAAAAAAGGAAACGAGTAACACATTGAGTTTCGTTGTTGATGAGAAGAAGCGGACGAGGGAATCAAATGAAAGTTGCCCCCCCGCATTAGAAAAAGCGTAATACACGATTAATAAAATCGGAATAATGACAAAGAGCGCCAAAAAGACGCCATAAGGTATCGCTAAATATTTACGCTTAAAGTTCATACTTGGCGATATCTCCCTTAATTCTTAAATGGATTTTATCAGCGGCAACATTTATTGATACAACGTCATTTTCATTAAAGACATATTGAGTGTCGACAACAAAATCTTCCTCTTCTTCGGTGCGAACTGTGTACTGATAATGATCGCCAATATAAAGAGTGGAAACAACAGTTCCTGTCGTCTGGCCTTGTTCGATGTCATCTGATAGCTCAATGTCACCTAGTTGTATTTCGGCGACGACTTCCGCATCGTTAAAATCATAGCGGGTGCCTTTTTTACTAACAACATAGCCATCATCATCTAAAGATGATTGTGGGACTAAGTCGGTGATTTTACAATCAAAGGCAACATTGCCGATGACGACTTGGTTATTTTTATTAATCCAGGCATCATAATAACTGTTAATCGTGAATTCTTTCTTCATAACGTGAATATTCTCGGGGTCGATATAAATACCGACGACCTGTTGGGCTGGAAAATCCTTCGTTCCTTGAACAATGACTTCGTTTTTACCAACCATGACAACATATTCAAAATGAACGCCTTTAAAAATCTTGTTGACGATTTTGCCGTCAACCAGACCTTTTTGTGGGGCGACAATTTCCACATCTTCAGGGCGAATGACAACATCTACTTTTTCGTTAAGCGGATAATCATCACTACACGGAAAGTTTGCGTTGATAAAACGGACGACCCTTGGACCGACCATCGTCGCGTTGTATATATTTGAATTGCCGATAAAATCGGCAACAAAAGCATTTGCAGGCTCATTATAAATATCCATGGGTGAACCAACTTGCTGAATAACGCCGTCTTTCATAACGACAATCGTATCCGACATTGTCAACGCTTCTTCTTGGTCGTGAGTAACGTATATAAAAGTAATACCGAGTTTGTCATGCATTGCTTTTAACTCAAGTTGCATGTCCTTGCGCATCTTTAAATCGAGAGCGCCGAGCGGCTCATCAAGGAGCAAAATTTTCGGTTCATTAACAATACAACGGGCAATTGCTACTCTTTGCTGTTGTCCGCCCGAAAGAGTTTGCACATCGCGATCTTCGAGTTCTTCCAAATCAACCATTTTTAATGCCTTAGCGACTTTTTCATCGATCTCTTCGATGGTCAAGCGGCGACTTTTGCTCACCTCATTATCATTTTTGTCTTTGTATACTTCGGTTATCTTTTTTAGTTTTAAACCAAAAGCGACATTATCGTAAACATCAAGATGAGGAAACAAAGCATATCTTTGAAAGACAGTATTAACTGGTCTTTTATAAGGTGGGAGGACGGAAATGTCGGTGCCATTAAGAAGAATTTCGCCTTTGGTTGGTGTTTCAAAACCGGCAATCATGCGAAGAGTTGTCGTCTTTCCGCATCCCGATGGTCCAAGAATTGTCACAAACTCACCGCGTTTAATATCTAAATTGAAATCATCAACCACGATTGTTCCATCGAATTGTTTAGAAACATTTCTTAGACTGATAATTGTTTCGTTATGGGCCATCTTTTTACACCTCGCCTTTGTAGATATTTCGAAGCGAATATGACCTCGAATTTTTACGAATAAAAATATAGACAAAATTCAACGAAAATACAACATATTTTAATCGAGAAAACGCGAAAATATTTACACCCTCATTTTTTAATCGCAAAAATTAGCGTTTTTCAGCGATGTGGTCTCACTTTTTTGACAATCGATTTTCTGCGCAAAATGATGCGAAAATGTAAAAGATTTTGATTTTCATTTTCTCCTTAATAATCATCTTGATTTTTTTTCGCCATTTTTGCTATCATTTTGGAAATGTTTTTTTAAGGTCTTTTTACTGATTTTTTTGCTTTCTTGTCGCATAATATAACGATGGCGAATATAATTATTACCTGAGGTATTTCTATGAAACAAATCGGATACATCTTCACGGCCCTAACTTTGGCCGCAACCCTCCTTAGCGGTTGCGATGCCAACGCCAATAAGACGGCCTTGATATACGGAAAGCTACTTGGAGAATTAAATGTTCTCAACTATGAAGAATTATCAGACAAACTTGATAATGGTGATAATTTCCTTCTTTTTCAAACACCAAATTCAAATTGCACTTGTTGGACGTCATTTCGCGATTCAATCCTAAAACCATATATTATTGAAAATAATGTTCGAGCATACACCATTCCCTTTGCCGAATTTTATGATAGTGAAAATATTAAACGCGATACATTCGGTATTGCCCTTAATAGTTCGTCGCAGACAATGGCTATTTACAAAAACGGCGTCATCAAAACAATGCGTGAATACAATTCCACGCACAAGATTTGGACGAGTAGCGAATCATTTAATACTTATATTAACGAATTAATAATTACCCCTACTATCATCGACCTTGACCTTGCTCAATTACAAAGTCTCTACACAAAGGAAAATCCTTTTTCGGTCCTCTTTTATGATGAAAGTGAAGCTTCACTTTATCTTAAAGATAATCCTTTAAAAGACTACGCTCTTGCTCATCTTAATGAAATGGAAACCATTTATGCGCTACAAACAAATGTTGAAGGTATTAAGTTAAACGATTCAGGCATTTATCAAGATGATCAATGGCAAACATTTAAAGATGATTATGGATTATCAAGTCTTAACAATGAAGTGTTTGGCTATGGAGATGGTTTTGTACCGACCTTACAATACATTGAGCCTAATGGCGGCGCGACGAATGGTGACGTCATCAAAGCACAGGTTGTTTATTTCAATGATCTTTTAGCTAATGTTGAAGTAGATGGTTCATATCTTGTCGAAGATAGTTACTATACAACTGAGCGCCAGTCCTCGTTATCATATCTTAATGATTTCAGTGGAACAGCCATTATCAAGGGTTTAACTATTCCTTCATCGGACACGAAACTTGTCGGCGAGCAAAGAGTGTGGCTCAAAGAAAAAGCGGCCGTTTACCACGATCCGCTTCTGGCCGCGTTCCTTGATTATACTTACGCGATGAATGTTTAATCACTTTATAAGAATAAAGCGCGACCATGTGAGTCGCGCTTTTCTTTTACATTTCGATTTCTTTGATTAATTTCTTTAATGAGTCGCTTGATTTAACTAAATCATCTATTTCTTGCTTCGAAAATTTCGGTGTTAAAAGACGAGCCGCTCCTTGGCGGTTAACAACAGCCGGTAAAGATAAATAAACATCGCTTATTCTTCCCTCATAAGCATTTTCGATGAACGATGAAACCGTTAAGATGCTATT
>JAAZFR010000194.1 GCA_012971835.1 Erysipelotrichia bacterium | reverse complement strand
TTTACCTTCTTGTGCGCTCGATGCCTATTCAACGGCTTTGATGAATATGACAATTGAAGAAGGGCTGGAACTAAAAGCGTCCATCAACGATCAGGGCAAGGAATTGGAAATCGCCTGGATTAACATTATCGATAATGGTGATGTTGAAGTTAAATATACATCGGGATATCAGCAATATCTCACCGAACTCGAAAATTTGATTTATCACGTCGTTTAAGGCACTTTTTGAAACGATTTACCCTACAAATAATGATTATAGTCCAAGATAACTATAAACTAGAAAGAAGAGGTAAAGATGGCACATAAAGAAATAGAAATTCAAGATATCGAAAAATATAAAAATGTTTTTGACTTATTTAGTGACTCTGCTATTGCTTTAGCTAATAGTGGAAAGAAGATTAATGGCTTAACAATCGGCTGGGGTAGTTTAGGCGTTTTGTGGAGCAAACCAACGTGTGTTGTCTACGTTCACGAAACACGTTACTCACGATGCATTTTCGATGAAGCCGATTCTTTTGCGGTATGTTTTTTCAAATCAGAATACGATTCACAACTAGACTATTTTGGCCGAGTATCAGGAAAAGATGGTGACAAGATTAAAGAGAGCGGACTTATTTTAAAAGAAGAAGACAGAATATCTTACTTCGCGGAAGCTGAGCTGGTTATCTTATGTCGCAAAATGGGTCAGAGCAAATTTGATTTGGATAAGATAAACGAAGATAGAATTATTAAATGGTACGAAAAAGAAGGTGTGCACACTATTTATTATGGTGAAATAATCCGAGTATTAGAGAAGAAAAAGAAGAGCGATTTATGAATTATGATCATTTTTTAAACTGGAATGTTTACCAAATATATCCACGGAGCTTTTTTGATTCAAATGGTGATGGTATCGGTGATTTAAATGGGATTACCGCTAAATTAGAACACTTAAAGGAACTTGGCATTAATGCCGTATGGTTATCTCCTTGTTTTAAAAGTCCTAATGATGATAATGGCTATGATATTTCCAATTATTACGACATTATGGATGAATTTGGAACGATTGTAGATTGGAAAAAGATGATTGAGAAAATGCATCTTCTCGGAATTCGTCTCATTATGGATTTGGTTCCCAATCACACATCAACTGCCCATCGTTTTTTTCAGGCTTCGCGACAAGGAAAGGATAATCCATACAGTGACTATTATTACTGGTTTGATACGCCACCCAATGATTGGAAAGCAGCTTTCGGTGGTTCCGCCTGGCAATATGACGAACTTCGTAAACAATACTATTTGCATTCTTATGCTATCTCACAGCCGGATTTAAATTGGAACAATCCAATGGTGCGAAACGAGATGAAGAAAATCATTGATTACTGGGTAAATCTTGGCGTCGATGGTTTTCGTATTGATGTCATTGATCAAATCTCAAAAGATTTTTCTGGAAATAATGGTTTTGGTCCACATCTACACGATTACATTCGCGAAATGTTTGGCCGCAAAGAAACAAGACACCTCTTTACTGTTGGTGAATGTGGGATGGATGATGAAGATGAAGTCATAAAGCACGCTCATCCAGAGCGGAGAGAACTTGTGACATTATTCCAATTTGATCATTTTGACAAAGCGCGCACTAGCAAGTTCGCTTTTGATAAAGAACGTAAATACGATTTAAATCACACTAGAGAAATGCTGATCAAATGGCAAAACTTCACCCAAAAAGAAGGACTGTTATACTCGATTTTTACCGATAACCATGATCAGCCTCGTTTCCTATCGCGAACGCTTGATCAGTCAACACTCCGGTATGAATGCGCCACAATGCTTGCAACAATGTTTTATTTATTGAAAGGAGTTCCCTTTATCTATCAAGGTCAAGAAATCGGTGTGTTGAATTCATCATATTACAATCTTGACGCATATCGGGACATTGAAAGTATCAACTATTTCCACGATAACGAAATGCATTTTTCAAAAGTAGAGTTATTGGAAATGATTGCTAACGGAAGCCGCGACAACGCCCGGCGTCCGATGCCGTGGTCAAAAGAACCGAACGGAGGTTTTTCGACAGCTGCTCCTTGGATTCCTGTCAACCTTGATTACGAACAAATAAATGTTGAGAATGATCGTAAGGCGGAAAATTCGGTTTTTAACTATTACCAGAAGTTACTCGCTTTTAGAAAGGAGCGCCTTTTTATTGAAGGCCTCTTCATCAATCGCACCGGAGCAAAATCCAACTGTTTCATCTATGAACGGCGTTTGAATGATGAACGAGTTCTGGTTGTGGTTAACTTTGATAAACCGCAAGTTATTCATCTAGATAATGCAATTAAAAAAGTACTAATTAGCAATTACTCAAATGCTGTTCATCAGAGTCATCGTCTTTATCAGTCGTATGAAACAGCAGTCTATAAGATTAATTGACAATTTTTTTGAAATATTTCCTCAATGATGATTGTTATTTGACAGCGAACTTGGTAGCCAAACTATAGTTTTTCTTTTTTTGCGTAAAAGTTTATAATATAAAAGTGAATAATAAGTCGCAATTATTAATTCCACTAATATTTTTATTTGCGATCCACAAGGAGATAATATGAAAAAATTGTATGCCTTTTTACTCATTTCACTCGCAGTAAGTTCACTCGTCGGTTGTGACGGAAATACGACACCAGGCCCCACTTATGAGATTTCTTATGTAAATTGGAACCTTGGTACGGTCGAAGCTAACGGCTTAGAGCGCAAATTAATCAAAGCTTATGAAGAGGAAAATGATGTAAAAATTAACATCGTAGAGAATATTAATACCGCTGCTTATGAAGATGCGATTATGGCGATGGCGTCTAAAGGCAATATGCCAGATGTTTTCATGTTAACCAATTTAACTTTCGGTCTTGAAAATCAGTATCTTTTGGATATTAAGACGTATGCTGACGCTGATGATGAATGGTCGAAAATTCCAGCGCCAGTTGAGGCCGCAACACATATCTTTGAAGGAATCTATGCGGTTCCCTTTGCAATGCATATGATGGGATTTTTTGTCAATAATGAATTACTAGATACTTATAATGTTACTGAGTTAGGGATTAGCCCGACATTTGAACAGTTTAAGAATACGGTTACCGCTTTAAAAGCCCCTCAAGATGGGGTTATGGGACTGAATTTTGAGTCCAGTATCTTCGAATGGTATCCTTCTGTTCTTGATTCGGAATTAGAATGGTTCACCTTTAATGGGGAAGAATATAATCTAGATTCGCCATCATTTGCCACGGCTATTGCCGAAACGGCTTATTTACGTTTGAATAAAATGACCTTCGATAGCCTTACTGCCGAAGAACGTCTTGCGATGGGTTATGAAGATGTTGTCCAATTTTGGAATGATGGTAAATTAGGTCTACGTTGGGGACAAACCTACGAAATTCCCGATATCAATACGAATAGTTCATCATTTTCCAAATCATTTATTGGAACGCCTGGTGGGGTAACGCCGATTGTCGGTGACTATCTTGGAATTTCGCCAACTTGCGAACACCCAGAAATCGCTTATGATTTCGCCAAGTATATGTCTTTTGGAGTGGAAGGTATTTTAAAACGTCTTGAACTCGATACAACCGGCAAAGATTTCTCGTCTTTACCTTTAACGACTGATCAAACTGTTATTGATGCTTATTTTGATAAGCCACGGATGGACGGGTTAGAAGAAGTGTTTGCCGAAATCGATAATGGCGTTGTCGAAGGCGTTAAAATCATTCCTGGCTATGTCCGGAGTCGTTGGAATCAACGCGTCGGCTCCACAGTGACTATCGATGTGAACGGTGAACCGATTACCAATCCGAAAATTGGGGAAGTTATTGACCAATGTTGGCTGGGAAATTTGACTTGGGCAGATTATGCATCAGGGTTAAATGATGTCGCCAATACCGCCTATCAAAATGCTTTAAGTCGATTTGCGGATCTTTATACTACACCTGACGATAATTCAGATTCCGTTTAGATTCCATTTACTTCACTTAACAAGATATGAATCGCAAAAAGAAGTTAATTATCATCATAGGAGCGATAATTGGAGTTGTGGCCATCGTTTTACCGGTGAGCATTTTAACGCTTCCCAAAGCGGAATTAGACTATCAATATGCGCAAAGTCTATATAAAAAAGATAATGTGACTTCACCCCCCGATGTGCGAGCTTCTTTAGTTCTCACTAATGGCGTGAGTGTGTTTGACCCTTTATATAATGAGGAAGTCGTCAAAGTAGACTATGCGACTACCACGACTTTTTCTGTGACCTTAGAAGAAGCTGGTAACTACCATTTGGTTTTGGAATTGTTTGTTCGCGGTAATGGGCTAAACGATAATAGTTATTCTCTTTCGGTTAATGACACCCAAATTGCTGAACAGGTCAATGTTGACACAACGTGGATCAACGAAGTAGAACCTTTTAATGTCGACTTAAACGGCAACGATGTGATGCCGATGCAGGTTAAAAGTGGAATGTATGAATGGCAATATGCACGTGATTTTTTAAATCGTGTGAGCCGCCCACTGGCCATCCCCTTTAATGCTGGCACTAATACGATTGACATCTCAATGAGAGCCGGGAATATTTATATTGCCCAAGGAGCAGTGGTATCAATTGAGCCGATTATTAGTTATGAACAATACTTCACAAAACATACGGGGCCATCAATTGACTTAGAACCTAGATATTATGAAGCAGAATACCCAACTTTAAAAAATGATAACTCTATCAACTATCAAGTTTCTAAAGATGTGAACGTTTCGCCATATGCGACACGGGAATTAAAGTTAAATACCGTCCTTTTATCGCGAGCTGATAATCTTCAAACATTAACTTATCGGATTGAAGCTCCATCAGACGGCTTTTATGCTTTAGGATTTAACTATCACAATGCCGTTTCAAATAAAACGACTTTTTTCCGCATAATGATTGATGGGGAGGTGCCCTTTGGTGAGCTATATCACTATCCCCTTTATGCAAATAGTGAATTTTCAGCTCATCGTCTTGGTGATAGCTTTGGCTCAGAACCTTATCAATTTTATTTAACATCCGGTAATCATGATTTTTCAATTTCTACCGATGGCATCGTTTTTAACCCTATTTGTGAAGGACTTGCGCAAATAAGCGAATCGATTTCTTCGCTTTATCTCCAACTCCGGACATTAAGCGTCCAAGAGGGAGACACGAACCGGGAATGGGTTCCGGAAGAGGACTTTCCTGGATTAGTGGCTTTACTCACATCTTATAGTCAAGAACTCCAATCGTTATTCGATTTAGCCCAAGTGTATAATGGTTCGAGTTTTACCAATCAAG
>JAAZFR010000046.1 GCA_012971835.1 Erysipelotrichia bacterium | reverse complement strand
ATTTAACGATATCACTTGAATTGGCGACACCACTAATGCGAAGCGAGCCATTGTCATCTTTCGACACACTTTTTGGATAAACCTCGTTTAATAAACCTAAAGCTTTAATGTTATCGTCAGTTTTAATAATGACTTCTTTGCTAACTTTGGCAAAGAGCTCTTCGGATGTAATTTCGTTAATGATCTTACCTTTATCGATGAAGCCAAAAGTCGTCGCTAACTTTGATAACTCACCAAGAATGTGACTAGAGATAATCATCGTGATATTACGTTTTTTGTTAATACCAACGAGCAATTCGCGCATTTCTCTAATCCCTTCGGGATCTAGGCCATTGGTCGGTTCATCGAGAATCAACAAATCAGGATCGCCGAGCAAAGCCATGGCAATGCCGAGTCTTTGTTTCATACCCAGAGAGAAATCCTTAGCCTTTTTCTTGGAATTAATAACATCCTCGAGGCCGACTTCATGAAGACGAGCCCGAATTAGTTCTTCGTCTTTAATACCTTTTAAGATTAGAGTGGTTCGTAAATTGTCATGGGCCGTCATATTCATGTATAGCGCTGGTGTTTCAACCATCGCGGCGATGTGTTTGCGGCGTTCGATTTGTTCGGCTTTTGTCTTCGCCCCCAATAGGACAAAGGAGCCCGAAGTCGGATTGGCAATCCCCGTTAAGACGCGGATTAAGGTCGTCTTACCTGCTCCGTTACGCCCGACAAAACCATAAATCTCACCGCGCTTAACGGTGATATTTACTTTGTCGAGAGCATAGGTCGTTCCATATTTTTTTGTTAGATCGTTAGTTTGAACGACAATGTCATTTTCGTTGACCATACTATTTCCCCTTTAGCTTTGCTAAAACTTCCTCTTCTTCCTTAAGAATTTTTTCGATGCGATCCTTCTTATCAAAGGTATCATCTAGAATAAAGGTTAATTCCGGTACTTTACGAATGTCAAGTTTAGCCGCTAATGAGCTGCGGACAAACCCTTTCGCAGCATTAAGCGACTCGAGATTAACGCTTGGATTTTTGGAGCCAATAAATGAGACATAAACTTTCGCATAGGAAAAATCACTCGAGACGCGAACTTCACTAACTGAGACGAGTCCAACGTTGCGGTTTTTAACTTTGAATTGCAAAATCTCCGACAAATTCTTAGCGATGATGCTTTGAATTCTTTCCGTGCGATTGGCCATACTTATTTTTTCTCCACCATTTCATAGCCTTCTATGATGTCGTTTTCTTTTTCGTCATTAAAGTTTTCTAAGACGATTCCACATTCAAAACCTTCGCGGGCTTCCTTTAAATCTTCTTTATAGCGCTTCATTGAAGCAATCTTACCTTCGAAAATAACGACATCATCGCGAATCAAGCGGACCATCTGTCCATTTTTAAGAGTTCCACTTGTGATGTATGAACCGGCAATCGTGCCGAGTTTTGAAGCTTTATAAATGACGCGAACCTGAGCAGTGCCTGTCACTTTTTCAATCATTTGGACTTTTAACATGCCCTTCATTGCCGCTTCCATCTCTTCGATTAAAGCATAGATAATACGATGGAGACGAATCTCGACGTTTTCTTCATCAGCCTTGGCTTTGACAAGACTATTTGGTCGAACGTTAAAACCGTAGACAATCGCCCGTGAAGCGCTGGCAAGAAGAATATCACCTTCGGTAATAGCTCCAGCTGATGAGGCAATAACATTAACTTTGATGCCTTCTGTTTCTAATTTGACTAAAGCACCTTTAATTGCTTCGGCTGAACCAGTCGT
>JAAZFR010000045.1 GCA_012971835.1 Erysipelotrichia bacterium | reverse complement strand
TTATTACGAGGTTTCTCATAATGGTCCATAATTATGGCCCGCATCATCTGCGGATCAAGCGAAATAGGCATCAAGGAAATCGCCTCCTTTTTCTAGAGCTGATACAAAAATATCAATATCTTCTTTGGTGTTATAAAAATATAGTGAAGCTCTAACAGTTGCTACCTCGCCCAGATAATCAAGTAATACTTTCGCGCAATGCTGACCTGAGCGACAAGCAATGCCTTGTGAGTTAAGGTAAGTGGCTTCATCTTGAGCAAAAACATCTTTGATGTTAAAAGTAATAATGCCTGATTCGGCTGTTTCATTATACAAAATCACTTTGTTGTTAGATTTAAGTTTTTCTATGGCATACTTTCGTAAATCATCTTCATACTCACGAATGTTTTCCATTCCGACATTCGTAAGATATTCGACAGCGGCCTTTAGACCAAAGATGCCTTCGATATTTTGTGTCCCGGCTTCAAACTTTGCCGGTGGCGCTAAATAAGTAATATCACCGCACATATCAAATTTAGCATTCATTCCCCCGCCAGTCATAAAGGGGGTTGTTTTTTCTAGTAGTTCATACTTGCCATAAAGAACACCAATTCCTGTCGGACCAATCATTTTATGACCGGAGAAAGAAAGAAAATCAACATCTAAATCCTTAACATTTGTCGGCATATGAGGAACCGATTGTGCTCCATCACAAACGACAATCGCACCATACTCATGGGCGATACGTGCTATTTCTTTAATATCAACAATAAAACCGAGGACATTTGTGACATGAGCAACGGCGATAATTTTCGTTTTTTTACTGATAACTTTCTTTAAATTTTCCGGAACTAATTTTCCCTCATTATTCAAGGGAATATAGTTGATTTTGCAACCGGTCATCTCCCCAACCTTAAACCATGGTAAGACATTGCTCGCATGTTCAGCCTGAGTGATGAGTATCTCGTCATCTTTCGTCAAATATTTTGTGCCGTAGCCATAGGCTATTAAGTTAATTGACATCGAGGTTCCTGATGTAAAAACAATCTCTTTTTTATCGGCATTTATAAAACGCGCCAACGCCTCTCTTGCTTCATCAATTCGCACATCGATGTTATAGCATAAATCGTAGTCGCCACGATGAGAATTGGCGGTCATTGTTTCAAAATATTCATTAACAGCTTTTTCAACAGCGTATGGTTTAAAAGTTGTTGAGGCATTATCAAGAAAAACAAGGGGTTTGCCCTGCATTTTCACTCCGTTTTGAAACATCGGAAAGTCTTGTCTTAATTTATATGGATTTAGTTTGCTCATACTCTCTCCTCGATAATCGTTGCGATTTGATGTTGAATGTTTTCATTAAAAAACTTGGCAATTGGCATTAGATAACCATATGTAATTAATTGCTTTGCTTCATTTAAACTCAACCCTCGTGACATCAAATAAAACAAATGATCGTCGCTAAGTTTCCCGACAACAGCTGCATGCGAAGCTTCCACTTCGTTTTCATTAATATTCAGGCGAGGATCGGCTTTGGCAATCGCCCCTTTATCAAAGACAATTATTTTAGCGTTTTGTTTCGTCTTGCTCTTTTTTGCACCACGAACGATATCGTTGGCGCCGCTGAAGATAAGCCGGGAAGTATTCCTGGCCACTCCATAATTATCCATTAATCCGTAGGTGTTTATTGCTAAGTGCTGAAAATGAATATCAAATTTTTTATCATCATTTTGACTTGCAAGAGTTGATAATTTCCATACTCCGCGAGCGTTTTTTCCCGCAAGATCAAATAGCGCTTCTACCTTTGATCTTCCTCTTGAAAAATCAGCCATTATGAGCATAATTTCACCATCATCATCGATTTTTACAGTGATTTTTGTATTTTTCGCTTCGCCAAAATTATAAAGATTAAGCGAGAGATTCGCTTTCTTACCAACATGAATATCAAGATTATCCAAATCATCGTTTAGGTCAAGCACTATGGACTCGCTTTGACATTCATTAATAATTATTTGGCGGCTTCTACTTTCCATCCCTGATTGCTTCTTTCGTGGCGCAAACACCGATTGAAACCGAACTCATTGTCGGCTCCTCTTTTTCGATATCAATTCCCAATTCGGTTTTGATCCATTCATAGCCTTGGGTGTCAATTTTTTCAATTATTTCTGGTCCGCCTTCAACAACAATTCTGCCGTTTACCATTACTATGGTGCGAGTCAGATTAATCATATTGTATAAACGAGCATAATGAGAAACGACTAGAAAGCCGCGCCCTTTTTCTTGTTCTTCTTTAATCGCTTTGGCGACAATGCTCATGGCATCGATATCCAACCCTGAATCAATTTCATCAAGCAAGGAGAAGCGCGGTTCTAAAAGAATCATTTGCAAAATCTCATTGCGCTTTTTTTCTCC
>JAAZFR010000193.1 GCA_012971835.1 Erysipelotrichia bacterium | reverse complement strand
TCCAAATTGCCTTGCTCACTGAACAAATTGTTAAGTTGACTGAGCACCTAAAGGCCAACAAAAAGGACCATCATTCACGCCGTGGCTTACTAATTGCTGTCGGTAAACGCAGAAGTCTGCTCGATTATCTAAATCGGACTAACCGCGATGCCTATATTAAGCTCATTGCAAGTCTCGGAATTCGTAAATAAGTAATGCGATAAGTAAACCGCGAATTAGTTCGCGGTTTTTTCTTTGCTAATTCATATTATTTATTAATATGATGTGCTATAATTACTAACTGTTAAATGAAATGAGGAAAAAAAGAAAATGAAGAAAACATTCGAATTAGAATTCGAAGGAAGAAAACTTACTGTTGAAGTCGGTGAGCTTGCCAAACAAGCAGACGGCGCAGTGCTCGTCCGCTATGGTGATACGGTCGTCTTATCGACGGCGGTCGCCAGTAAAGAACCAAAAGATAGCGACTTCTTCCCGCTAACCATTGGTTATGAAGAAAAACAATATGCCGTCGGAAAGATTCCCGGCTCCTTTTTAAGGAGAGAAGGCCGGCCTAGCGAACACGCGACCTTAACTGCACGTTTAATCGATCGCCCGATTCGCCCGATGTTTGCCGATGGATTCCGTAACGAAGTTCAAGTTGTTAATACCGTCTTAAGTGTCGACCTGGATAACACGCCGGAAATGTCGGCGATGCTAGGCTCATCGCTAGCTTTATCAATTAGCAATATTCCCTTTGATGGTCCAATCGCTGGCGTTCAAGTTGGACGTGTCGACGGTAAACTCATCATTAATCCCAACACTGAAGAGAGTGAAAAGTCAGATATTCACCTTTCTGTCGCCGGAACTAAAGTGGCGATCAACATGGTTGAGTCAGGTGCTGCTGAAGTAAGCGAAGATGAAATGCTCGAAGCCCTGATGTTCGGTCATCAAGCAATTGTCAAACTTTGTGAGTTCCAAGAAAAAATCATGGCTGAAGTCGGAGTCGCTAAGCGCGAAATCATCCTTTACCATGTTAGCGAAGAAATCGAAAAAGATATTAAAGACCGCGCCGAAAAACGCTTGATTAAAGCAATTTCTATTTTTGATAAACTCGAAAGACAAAATGCGATCGATGATATTCAGCAAGAAGTAATTCGAGATTACGAAAATCGTAAATATGATACTGAAAAGGAAGCCAAAAAAACGGTTTCGATGGTCAAAGATGTCCTCGAGACAATTGTCGCAAATGAAGTAAGGCGTTTAATTACCGAAGACAAGATTAGACCAGATGGTCGCAAAGTTGATGAAATTCGTCCTCTTTCTGCCCAAGTTGATTTACTACCAAGAACACATGGTTCAGGTCTTTTCACTAGAGGACAAACCCAAGTCTTATCCGTAACTACTCTTGGAGCCTTAAAAGATGAACAAATCATCGATAATTTGACATCTGAAGATACAAGACGTTTTATGCATCACTATAACTTCCCGCCATATTCAGTCGGCGAAGTCGGAAGAATGGGCAATCCTGGCCGTCGTGAAATCGGTCATGGTGCTTTAGGCGAAAGAGCCCTTTCTTATGTCATACCAAACGAAGAAGAATTCCCATACACCATTCGCGTTGTCAGCGAAGTCCTTGAATCTAATGGTTCATCTTCACAAGCTAGCATTTGTGCAGGCTGTATGTCGTTGATGGCTGCCGGTGTACCGATTAAGGGAATGGTTAGTGGTATTGCTATGGGTCTAGTCACTTCCGGACCTCTTGACGGCAAGCATCCTTATACTATTTTGACTGACATACAAGGTCTTGAAGATCACTTTGGTGATATGGACTTCAAAGTGGCTGGTACCGAAAAAGGTATTACCGCCTTACAAATGGACATTAAGATTCGCGGTATTACTCGCGATGTCTTAAAAGAAGCTTTAGCTGAAGCTCACAAAGCTCGTGAAGCTGTTCGCGATGTCATGAAGCAAGCGATTAGCGAGCCACGCGATGAAGTTGGAAGATACGCCCCGAAACTCGACAAGATGAGAATCGATATCGATAAGATTAGAGATGTTATCGGAACGGGCGGTAAGGTTATTAACGATATCATCGC
>JAAZFR010000044.1 GCA_012971835.1 Erysipelotrichia bacterium | reverse complement strand
GTCGATCAACGTGGCGTTGGACAACTTATCAAGTTGGCAGTCGAAAACGGACGCAAAGCTAATCCTGATCTTCATATCGGTGTTTGTGGCGAACATGGTGGTGACCCTGTCTCCATCGAATTCTTCCACAACGTCGGTCTTGATTATGTCAGCTGTTCACCATTCCGCGTTCCAGTCGCTCGTTTAGCTGCTGCTCAAGCTGCTATTAGAGCCAAAGCCGCTAAGAAATAATTTCTTTCCAACAAACATGAATTAAACGCCAACTACTTTGTGTGAGCTGGCGTTTTTTCTTTTTATATTACATATAGGATAGGCTTTGTAAACACTTGCGTTGGATTTAGTATTGATTAACGGTTGTCTTGGGTTAAGAGAGGCGCCCGCTATGATCGCGAGGTTAAAAAATAATCTCTGATATATTCTAAATGTCTATTTAAAAAGACCCAATGGGTCTTTTTTCTTGCTACTTCTTTTGTGAGGCTAACTTTTTTTGGAGAGATTTCTCTCTAACGACGTTGCCGTACCCTGGCTTGTTTTCCTGTCGGGCTCGAGCGATTGCCATATCATCTTTTGCAACATTGCGATTAATCGTTGATCCAGCTGCAATATAGGCATGATCTTCAACCACGATAGGAGAAATAAGTGTACTTCCAGAACCGACAAAGACATCGTTTCCAATTACGGTTTTTGTTTTGTTGTAGCCATCATAGTTTGCAACTATTGTTCCACAACCAATATTTGTTTTTTCTCCAATTTCAACATCGCCCAAGTAACTTAAGTGAGCTGCTTTTGCGCCATCGTGCAAAACACAGGCTTTAAATTCAACAAAGTTACCAACGCGATTATGATTAGCTATTACGGAATGACCGCGAATTCGAGCATATGGGCCAACTTCGTTTGCGTTTCCGATTGCTGAATCGGCGACATGAGAAAAAATAATGTGATTTCCATCACCGACAGTGACATTATCTAAGTACGTTGCTGGGCCAATTACATTATCTTTTCCAATAACTGAATTGCCAAGAATGTGTGTCCCTGGTCGAATTACGGTATCTTGGCCGATAACAACATCGGGCCCGATAAATGTCGAGTTACTATCTTCGATAGTGACGCCTGCCAACATGTGGCGCTCGTTGATTGCGCGAGCCATAATATGAGCAGCTTCTTCAAGTTGGCGGCGATCATTGATTCCCAACATTTCTTTGTAGTCTTCTGCGATTGATGCGCCAATTCTTAATCCGTCATTTTTAAACATTTTGATCAAATCAGTTAAATAATATTCGCCCTGAGCATTGTTGGGCTTTAAGTTTTTCAGATATTCAAATAGCAATTTGTTGTCAAAAACATAAACGCCGGCATTCACTTCACTAATGGCGTTTTGTTTCTCGTCTACATCAGCTTGCTCAACGATTTCGTTAACAGAACCGTCAATGCCCCGAACAATTCTTCCATAACCGCGAGGATTAGGGACGATTGCCGAAAGAACAGTTAGTTTGTTTTGCTCTTTTTCGTGCTGTTTTATTAACTTTGCAAGCGTCGAAGTCTTAAGAAGAGGAGTATCACCGCAAACAATAAGTGTCAGCCCATCTAGTCCGGCTAGTATCGGTGCGGCTTGCATGATAGCGTGACCGGTGCCTTTTTGTTCGTGTTGATATACTGTTTCCGACTCGCTTTTGACGATTTCTTCCGTCACTGGACCGCCGAAGCCAACAATGGTGACCTTGCGATCTATGGATAATGGGCGGAGGGCATTAAGCACATGCTTTACAAGAGGCACCCCAAGAATTGGATAACTAACCTTTGATTTGTCTTCTGCTAACGATTTCATGCGCGTGCCTTTTCCGGCCGCTAAAATAATGGCGTAAGTTTTCATACTATTTTCTCCTTAAAATGCGGGTTAATCGTGTATTATACCCTAATTTTGCATACTTTTTTTCTAATTTGGCAAGTTTTTTCGCATCGTTATCTAAGGCAATTATTGAGCTGCCTGATCCACTCATTAAAACGATTTTAAGCCCGTCTTGAACGAGAAGATTCTTTATCTTTCCGATTTCTGGCAATAATAGGAAGGATGGTTTTTCTAATGCGTTGTGAACGCTACTAGCCAATAAATCATCGTTTCCAGTCGCTAAAGCCTCAAGAACTTTTTCGTTATCGCCGTTTTCTAGTTCCATTGTATCGGCTTGATCAAAAACGGTTTTTGTTGATAGACCTTTTTGGGGTTTAACAACCAAAACATGATAAGATTTTTTAATACTTATTGGCTCGATTATTTCTCCTATGCCTCGAACTCTAGCTGGCACATTAAACATACAATAAGGAACATCAGCACCGATTGATTTGGCAAGCGCAATTTTCTCCTCGTTGGTGGGTTTAATCTTTAGAAGGAGAAAAATAGCATTTAAAACCGCTGCAGCATTAGCGCTTCCGCCCGCAAGTCCTGCTGATATCGGAATTTCTTTATAAACATGAATTGTGAATTGTTGCTTAAAGCCATATAGCTCTCGCGCTTTGGCGATAGCCATGCTGATCAAATTATATTTTGTGTCCTCAATCTCGATGTCATCACAAGTGATGAACGAGTCTGAGGATCCTGGTAGAACCGATATTTCAATTGAATCGTGCAACTCAAGAGGAAGATTAATCATATCAAGTTGATGATAGCCGTCGATATCTTTGGCAAGAACATTGAGGGCGATATTGATTTTTGCATAAGCTTTAATGTACATAAAGGGGTGTCCTCTTGGCGAATAACATTGTATCTTTGAAGTATTAAAACTTCAATTGTTTTATCAAGGCTAAATAGAAAGTCAAATCAAGGTCTTGGGGTCGTTTTGCGCCATCAACATTGAGAATCGATAATGTTTCATCAGCTAGAATCGAGTCATTTAATAGCAGGCGAAGGTTATTACGAATTGTCTTGCGCCGATGGTGGAACAAACTCTTGGTTAATTTGTTTAGTTTTTGTGCGGTTTCATAATCACGGTTTTCATGAATATTGATTTCAATAACGCTAGACTCGACATTGGGGATCGGAACAAATTGCGTCCTCCCAACATTAATAGTCTTTTTTATTGCCCCTAAAAAGGACACTAAAATCGAAAGAGGCCCATAGCCATCTTCTCCCGTTTTGGCAGTAAGTCGTTGCACAACTTCTTTTTGAATCATAAAAACCATTTTTGTGGTTTTAAAACCATTTAAAAGACAGTGTTCTATTGTGTCGGATGTTATGTAATAGGGAAGATTTCCAATAATCTTTTGATACTTTGAAACATCGTGTTTTAGAATACTTTCTTGAACGATATTAACGTTTGCGTTATCGCCAAATTGCTCATTGAGAAAAGCGATCGTTTTTGGATCGACATCCATGAGAAAAACATCGGCTTCCGACTGAACTAAAAAGTAAGATAAGGAGCCAAAACCAGCACCTATCTCTAACACTTTTTCTCCCTTTTTTGCACCGAGATTTTCAACAATTTTTTGTGCTGTTTGCGGGTTGATTAAAAAGTTTTGTCCAAGATCCTTAGAGGCGATAAACCTAAGGGTTTTGATATAATCAAAAAATGATTCGCTATTGTTGAATTTCATTAATCGCTTCCTGGATTTGTTGATAAGTAATATTCATCGATCTGGCTCTTTTTAAAAAGTGCTTGGCATTAACAAAACCAAGGTGAAAGCGCTCTGCGACTTTTGCTCTAATGTGGTGCGAATTTTTTAAACCAGATAATCCGAGATTATACAAATCATTGGCAGTCAGTTCGCTATTTGAATCCGCCCTCTTTTCAAGTGGAAAATTAAGGGCTTCTAAAACAGCGTTTTTACTTGTTTCAGCCACCCCCACTTTGCCGTTTTTGATAGCGTCTTTTTTGTTGATGAAAACATGTTTTAAGTTTGTTATTTTATCATCTAATTCCGTTCTAATTTTGTGACCAGGGAAGTCGGGGTCAGTCAACACAATTATTGTTTTTGATGTGGATTGTTTCTTTAGATAATCGATTGTCGATTCTGGCACATCCGACCCATTTGTTTCAACAAACTCCGCTTCAAGAAAAGATGACAAAAAAGCAATATCGCTTTTGCCTTCAACAACAATTATGGCTTCAATCTTTCGTTTACTCATTTATCAATTCTAAATAGCCTCTTGAAGTTTTCGGTTGTCGCTTGATCAATGATGGTGGGATCAACCCCTCTTAAGCGAGCAATTTCTTCAAGAATTAAAGGCAAATATTTTGATTCGTTTTGTTTTCCACGTAGTGGGTGGGGAGCAAGATAAGGTGAATCAGTCTCAATCAAGAGACGATCAAGTGGTGTGGCTTTTGCGACTTCTTTCGGTGTCTTAGCATTTAAGAAAGTTACTGGACCCGCAAGAGAAATATATAAGCCTAAGCGAATATAATTACCAACCATCTCTGCGCTTCCAGAATAACAGTGCATGATGCCGCCATATTCAGGTGGGTTGTCTTCTAAAACCTTGTGTGTGTCATAAGCCGCGTCGCGATTATGAACAACGATCGGCTTTTGGTGTTTGTTGGCTAGCTTAATTTGTTCGATAAAATACTTTTTTTGTTCAATGTGTTCTTGTTCGTTTTTGTCCCAATAATAATCAAGACCGATTTCGCCACAACCAACAACTTTTGGATGGTTTAACAAGTCATCGATTTCTTTGAAATCGTTGCTGCCGCGAAGTTTGATGTCGGTGGGATGAATTCCCACAGTTGCATAAACGTTACTAAATCTTTTTGCTAACTCCAATGCCCGCCTTGAGGAGGATAGATCGTAACCAATAACCAAAAAAGCTGTGACGCCTTTTTCCATCGCTTCATTTATATATTTCTCCGGATTAGCGTAAAACTTATCGTGATTTAAATGTGTGTGCGAATCAATCATTTTTATTTACCAACACAAAAACGCGAAAATATCTCTTCGCTTATATCGTTTTTGTTTCCTTCGCCAAGAATTTCAAGTGTGTCATTATATGCACCAAGCAAACTAACACTAACCAAATCGATTGGTTGATCGTTTTCGGCGTCTTTGATTGCCAGTAATAGGTTTTCTTTAATCGATCCCAAAAGACCTAATTGTCTCGTGTTATTTAAACTTGGCTGTTCAAACGCTTCTTCACTAATAGCCAGAACTTTTATAATCTCTTTCATAAGTGGATCGATGTCTTTATTTAAGGCGGAAATATATAGACTGTTTGCTTTTTTGTTTTTAACTATGTCGCTTTTGTTGTAAACAACAATGTGTTTTTTATCCTCGATAAGTTTCATAAAGGCATCATCATCTTTTTCTGTGGCATCCACAACAAGGATGACTAAATCCGCATCGGCGGTTGCTTTCTTTGCTTTAGAGATGCCAATACTTTCAATCTCGTTATTTACCTCTCTAATTCCAGCGGTATCAAGTATTTGTAGCGTAATGCCCTTTAAGTTGATTTCGCCTTCAACGATATCTCTTGTTGTCCCAGGAATGTTGGTTACAATTGCTTTTTCTTGCCCAATCATAGCGTTAAGCAAAGAGGATTTCCCAACATTTGGCTTACCGACAATAGCAACCTTTATGCCTTCTTTTATAATTTGTCCTTGCTGGCCCTCGTGAATTAAAGTTGTCACTTTTTCGACGATGGCGGTGCACACCGAAATAACTTGAGCGCGACTTACTTCTTCGATGTCTTCATATTCAGGGTAGTCAATATTCACTTCAATTTGACTTAGCAAGTCAGCGATTTCTTTTTTGATTGGCCAGACAAGATTACTTGTTTTCCCTTGTAGGGAATACATCGATATCTTCTTGGCTTCGCGCGTTTTAGAGTTTATTAAATCATTAATTGCTTCAGCTTGAATGAGGTCAATTTTGTTATTAAGAAACGCTCGTGACGAAAATTCGCCATTAAGCGCTAGTCTGGCGCCAGAGGCAATCAAAAGTTCGATGATTTCATCAACAATCAACATTGATCCGTGACTAATGATTTCGACAGCGTTTTCACCTGTAAACGATTTCGGATTAACATACGCGATCAAAACAACTTCATCGACTACGTTTTCTTTATCGACAATTTTGCCAATAAAAACTTCTCGCTTTTGAACTTTGCTTATATCTTGATTAAAAACCTTTGAGACAACATCAAAACAATCATCACCCGAAAGGCGAATGACAGCAAGCGCTGATTTTAGTGGCGGTGTCGCCAGAGCTACAATCGTTTCGTGCATTTAAAACCTCAGGCAAAAAAGAGCCTAATGGCTCTTTGTTTGTTAGTCAATATACTTAATAACAACCGCGCGATGATATCCTTCTCCCGCCGATTCCGTTTTGATGTGCGAGAAGTTAGAGAGAGCATTGTGCACTACTCTTCTTTCGTCAGCAGGCATTGGTTCGAGCATGGCATCCATTTTCGTTTTTTGAACTTCTTTTGCTGCTCTACGAGCTGCGAAAGCAACGCGGGAATATTTGCCGTCTTTGTAATCGTTAATATCAAGAAGGATTCTAAATCTTTTCTTAAATTTTGATGAAACAGCGAGCCTTGTTAACTCATTAAGAGCTTGAAGTGTTTTACCGTTTTTGCCAATTAAGATGGGGTTATGATCGGAATTTATCGAGATATGAATAATGTCGTCTTTCAACGAGGCGGTTGTCTCTGATTCGATACCTAACGCATTAGTCACTTCTTTAATATACTTCTCTGCAAACTCAATCGCGTCGCTTGTTTCATAAACCTCAATCGTGACTTTTTTAAAAAGACCCTTTTTCTCTTCTTGAACAGCGAAGTTAACATCATTAGGAAGAATTCCTAATTCTTGTGCTGCGAGATTGACAGCCTCCTCAATTGTTTTAGCTTGATATTTTTTCATTGTTAATCCTCCGTTACTTTTTGTTGCGAGCCATTATGGTTTGCATGATAAGGGTTTGGACAATCGAAATAATTGCTCCGATAAACCAGTAAACACCCATTGCCGCCGGTAGGCTAAAGCCCATGACGATAATCATAATTAGCATAATATTGCTAAACCATTTCATTTGTTTCGATTGTTTATCAACCGCCGGATTTTTCGTTAAACGTTTCACATTTTTAGTGCGGGCTTTTTGCATCCATTGCGGAAGTTTCATCGAAATAAATTGGGCAAGACCCATGATGATAAATAATCCGACAGCAGTCCACCATCCAGCGACGTTTGGCCAGCCAGCAATATCAAGAATTGCCGTGCCAAGTCCAGCACTTAAGTTAAGGCCGAGAACAGCATCAGACGAAAGAACGGCTGCGCCAGTCATCGCACCCCAAACAGCGATAAAGACTGGGAATTGAATAATCAAAACCAGTATTTGCCCGAGTGGGTTAATTTTGTGTTTCTTATACAAAGCCATTTGCTCTTGAGCAAGGCGTTGTTTTTCTGATTGGTTTGTATTCGAATTAGGATACTTTTGCTGTATCTTTGTTAATTCGGGTTGGAGAGCCTGCATCTTTTGCTGACCCATAGTCGATTTGATGGTTGTTAAAAGAATCAAAGCTCGAACAATTAATGTTACGAGCGCGACCGCGCCAATTTGACCCCAACCATTCAT